>JBKBUA010000078.1:0-2649 GCA_046290845.1 Thermodesulfovibrionales bacterium | reverse complement strand
CGAGAATTACGCCCTTTTCTTCCAATTCCTTTCTTATGTTATCTGCTAATATCCAATCCTTCTTCTGCCTTGCCTCCTGCCGCTGCCTTATCTTTTCCATTATTTCCTCCTCGGTGATCGGTATCCTCTTTGTCCTCAGCAATGACCTGTACCATTCCAGGGGGGTCCTATTAAAGAGGTTGAGGATATTACCAGCATTACCCAATATTTCCTTAACCTTATAAACAAGCCCAGATGCCTTTTCACCTGACGGCCTCGTGTCGAGGAATCTGTTTACCTCTCTTATCAGCTCAAAGACATGCCCGAGGGCTGCGGCGGTGTTAAAGTCATCATCCAGGGCTGCAACGAATCTTTCCATAAATTTAGCAATCATATCAGCTAAAGTGCTTTCAATAGGCGATCCCCTCTCAGGACCTTTTGTCCTGAGGAACTCATCAATCCTCAGTATGGTGCTATAATACCTGTCCATAGTAGATTCCGCCTCCCTTAAAAGTTCGTCAGAGAATTCTATCGGACTTCTGTAATGGGTTGAAAGGAGAAAGAGCCTTACCGCCTCGGGGTCAAATTTATCGAGTATATCCCTGATAGTAAAAAAATTGCCGAGGGATTTTGACATCTTCTCCTTATCTATCGTGATAAAGCCATTATGCACCCAGTATCGGGCAAAGTCCTTGCCTGTATAAGCCTCTGACTGGGCAAGCTCATTTTCATGATGGGGAAAGATAAGGTCAGCACCACCGCCATGGATATCAAAGGTCTCGCCCAAATACTTAATAGACATGGCTGTGCATTCTATATGCCAGCCAGGCCTTCCCTTTCCCCAGGGACTGTCCCATGCAGGCTCACCCTCCTTTGAGGACTTCCAGAGGGCAAAGTCCATCGGGTTTCTCTTCCTCTCATCCACTTCGACACGAGCACCTGCCAGCATCTCTTCAATATCCCTCTTCGAAAGTTTTCCGTAACCCTTAAATTTATTCACCTCGAAGTAGACATCACCATCGACTTCGTAGGCATAGCCCTTCTCAATAAGTTTTTTTATTATCTCTATCATCTCCTTTACATGATCCGTTGCCTTCGGTTCTATATCTGCCCTTTCAATGCCAAGCCTGTCCATGTCTCTGTAATATTCCTCTGTGTACTTCCTCGCCACTTCATTCCAGGGAATATTCTCTTCCTGTGCCCTCTTAATAATCTTGTCATCTATATCCGTGAAGTTTCTGACATACTTTACGTCAAATCCTTTAAAACGCAGGTATCTCCTTACGACATCAAAGATTATGGCACTTCTTGCATGGCCGAGATGGCAGAGGTCGTAGACAGTGACGCCACAGGCATAGATGCCTACCTTACCAGGTGTAACAGGCACAAACTCTTCCTTTTTGCCGCTCATAGTATTGTAGATTCGCATCTTTTCTCCTTTCCCCTCAAGCCTCTCTATTCTCTTTTCGAGTTCAAATATATGTTTCTCCAGCTCCTTCGTCTTTTCCTCAAATGGATCAGGGTAATGAATCCTCGCCATACCCTCCACAATCCCCTCATCAAGAAACCTCGCCACCCTCTTCTTTATGATCTTACCAGGAACACCAACAACTATAGAATAATCAGGCACAGATTCGAGAACAACGGCATTAGCACCTATCTTAGCATAATCCCCTATCCTGATGGCACCGAGTATCTTAGCTCCAGCTCCAACTACCACATTATTGCCGAGGGTTGGATGCCTCTTTCCTTTCTCCTTTCCTGTCCCTCCAAGGGTAACGCCCTGATAAAGGAGACAATTTTCTCCTATCTCTGTCGTCTCTCCAATAACCACGCCCATGCCATGGTCAATAAAAAATCCAGGGCCGATCTTTGCTCCTGGATGTATCTCTATCCCTGTAAAAAATCGCACAATATGGGATACGAGCCTCGGTATTACTGGTATTCCTCGCCTCCAGAGGTAGTGGTTTATCCTGTGAAACACTATCGCATGAAACCCCGGATAGGCTAAGATGACCTCTAAGGGACTCCTTGCAGCCGGGTCATTCCTGAAAACAGCCCTAAAATCCCTTTTTATATCGCTCCAGAAGGCCATAATAAAAGGTTTTATACACCAATAACCCATCAGCTTTTGAAAATTCTGGCGGAGAGGGTGGGATTTGAACCCACGGTGGAGCTTTTAGACCCCACACGCGATTTCCAGTCGCGCCCGTTCAACCGCTCCGGCACCTCTCCAGATCAAAGCCTGTTTTATATGGCGTACTGGAAATTATAACAGAAAACCGATAAAGAGTGCTAAAATCCTTCCACTTCGTAAGTGGAAGGATCGGGCTACTCTCAGGAATAAATTAATGCACCTAATATTCCAGATCCAAGGATTATAAATGTTGGGTCTATTTTTGTGAAGGCTATTATGGAAAAACTGCTCACAGCAATCAAGGTTGTTTGAATATCTATTATTGACTCTCTTCCTAATGTTATCGCAACAGCAGCGAGCAAACCTATAACAGCAGGTCGTATTCCCTGAAAGCTTGCGTTTACAATCCAAGAATTTCTAAACTGAACATAGTAATGACTTACGATTGTTACAATTATGATTGAGGGTAAATATGTACTTACAACTGCGCCAACAGAACCCCAGACCCCGAATATCTTATAACCTATAAAGGC
>JBKBUA010000077.1:4564-10109 GCA_046290845.1 Thermodesulfovibrionales bacterium | reverse complement strand
AGAGGACAGAATATGGACATATAACGAGGGAGGGAAGGAGCGAGGTAAGGCGGGTAGCGATACAGGGGGCGCATGCAGTATTGAGGAGTAAGAGCATAGAGAGTAAACCATTAAGGCGATGGCATGAAAGAGTATCGAAGAGGCGGGGATATAAGACAGCATTGGTAGGGCTTGCGAGGAAGCTATTACAGACAGCGTTTTATGTATTGAGGGATCGAAAGGAATATGACTATAGACTACTAAGAGGAAGTTACGGATAAAAAGGTAATAAACAAAACAGGATCAGGCTTAAATAGAGGGATATAAATTGGTATTGACAGTCTCCAGAGAAAAGTAGAGTCTGGAGACTGCCAATAGGATTAATAACAAGATAAAAAGGAAGGGTAAGCCCATAGGAGAGATGAACCGTAGAAAAGGGAACAACGGTTTGGCATAGCCCGCATATTGCACCTGGTTGAGAAGACCGATAAGGAGAATGGGCGTGCCAGTCAGCATCAGTAAGGTGGGTCATCTAAAGGATGAACCCGAATGGGAGGATGGCTGATTCCCTGATAATCGGTGAGTTTTCTCAATGGGAATAAAGAGAGGATAAAGAATGTAAAACGAAGCGTTTTTAATGCTTGACAAAAACACTATTCATGGGAGGGCTTTATGATTGGCTTTATTGGTGGTGGGAATATGGCTGAGGCCATTATAAAAGGGATCAGAGGCACAGGTAAAAAGGAGGAGATCTTCGTCTCGGAACCGAGGGCAGAAAGAAGAAGATATTTAGAAGAGACTTATGGTGCAAAGGCAACCTCATCTAACAGGGAAGTTGCCTCAATGTGTAATATCATTATCTTAGCTATTAAACCTCAGAATATGGCTCAGGTGCTGAGTGAGATCTCTGACCTCATTACAGAGGACAAGACCGTCGTTACAATAGCAGCAGGGGTTTCCCTCTCTTATCTTCAATCGAAACTAAAGACCAGAAAGCTTATAAGGGTCATGCCGAATACACCTGCCCTCGTTCAGGAAGGTATGTCCGTAATCTCCCTCTGTGAATGCTTTTCTGATAAAGATATAGCGATCGTAAGGGAGATTTTTATGGGTATAGGAAAGGTAATTACATTGCCTGAAAAATATATCAATGCCGTAACTGCCCTCTCAGGCAGTGGCCCTGCCTTTATCGCCTTCTTTATAGAATCAATGATTACAGCAGGAGAGAAACTGGGTTTGAACAGGGATGTGTCAGAGGAACTCGCAATTCAGACCCTCATAGGAACTGCTCGCATGATTGAAGGGGGTATGCCGCCCAAGAATGTCAGGGAAATGGTTACATCGCCAGGAGGAACAACAGAGGCGGGTCTAAAGGCCTTTGAGGAAAAAGGGTTTAATGATGTAGTATATTATGCACTGAGAAGGGCCTTTGAAAGGGCTGAGGAACTGGGAAGTGCATAAGGAGAAGACTTATGTTTATTATCGGTAACCTGTTACTTGCTATAGCAAATGTACTTGATATAGCCCTGTCAGTCTATATGTGGGTAATCATAATTGCTGCATTAATAAGCTGGGTAAACCCCGATCCATATAACCCAATAGTAAGGTTTCTTTACAGTGTAACAGACCCTGTTTTAAGACCCATAAGGAACATGATAGGATACAGGTTAGGCCCTATCGACATCTCTCCCTTAATCGTTATTCTCGTTATTATATTTATCAGGAGATTTTTAATCACCTCTCTCTTTGACCTCGGTTATAAATTAAAGGGAGGACTGCCATTATAAAGGAAGGAGGAGTAAAGGTATGAGGATAACGCCTCTCGATATTCAGCAAAAGCAGTTTCCTATGAAGTTCAGGGGATTCGATGTGGAGGAGGTTTATGCCTTCCTTGAGGTTGTGAGAGAAGAGATGGAGGACCTCCTGAGGGAGAATGCGTCTCTTAAGGAACAACTTTTCAGGGCAGAGAGCCAGATAAAGGAATACAGGGATATGGAGACAACCCTAAGGGAGACACTTATGACAGCCCAGCAGATGGTTGAGGAATACAAGACAAATGCCCGAAAGGAGGCTGAACTCCTTATCAGGGAGGCCGAACTGAAGGCTGATGCAATGTTAAAGGAGGCCCAGGAAAAGGTCGTCAAGATCCATGAAGACATTGTTGACCTTAAGGGTATAAGAAGGCACTTTAAAGAAGAGGTTAAGAGACTCATAGAGAGCCACTTAAGGATGCTCGAATTTGACTCTGAGAGAGAGGCAGAAGGGGCATCAAAAAAATCTCAGGAGCATCAGGATTAAGGAGAGCATTCTTAGGTGAGTAGCGGAAAATTTAATGCCCTCAAGGGTGTTCAGGATATATTCCCTCCTGATATTTATATATGGCAGAGGATAGAGTCTGTCTCTCGAGAGGTCTTTTTACTCTATGGATTCCAGGAGATCAGGCCACCTATTATAGAATCCACCGCGCTTTTTGCAAGGAGCATAGGAGAAACTACGGACATAGTTGAGAAGGAGATGTACACCTTCTCTGATAAGGCAGGCAGAAGCATAACCCTCAGGCCCGAGGGAACAGCCTCTGTCGTGAGGGCTTACATAGAACATCATCTCTACAATCTTCCATCGCCTCAAAAATTCTTTTATTCAGGCCCTATGTTCAGGTATGAGAGGCCACAGAAGGGAAGGTTCAGGCAGTTTTATCAGATAGGTGTCGAGGCCTTTGGCGTCGCAGCACCTGAGATGGACGCAGAGATTATATCAATGCTCCGTCTCTTACTTGAAAGGATTGGATTAAAGGATTTGAGTTTTGAGATAAATTCCCTGGGCTGTGAAATATGCAGACCCGATTACAGAAAGGCCCTTATAGATTTCTTTTCAGGCAGGATCGGTGATTTCTGTCCTGACTGCCAGAGGAGATTTAATTTAAACCCTTTGAGATTGCTTGATTGTAAGGTAGAAAGATGCAGCGATATGAGAAGAGGTGCTCCTGAGATAATAAATTATCTCTGCGATGATTGCAGAATGCACTTTGAGGGATTGATAGCCTTACTCGACACAATGGGAGTCCCTTATAAGATAAATCCTGAGATGGTTAGAGGCCTTGACTATTATACAAGAACCACCTTTGAGGTAACTACCGAAAGACTGGGTGCACAGAAGACCGTTGCAGCAGGGGGAAGGTATGACAGGCTTGTTGAGGAATTCGGAGGACCGCAGGTTCCGGGGATCGGATTTGCATTAGGAATGGAAAGGCTTGTTTTATTACTTAAGGAGATGGGAGAGATAACCCATCCTGTCCCTGACCTCTTTATTGCAACGCTCGGTAAGGATGCTATAAGAGAAGGATTGATTATAGGAGAAAGGCTCAGGAAAAAGGGATTATGGGTTGAGGTTAATCTCGATACATCCTCACTGAAGAGCCAGTTGAGAAAGGCTGATAGACTTTCCTCAAAATTTGCTATTATAATAGGTGAACAGGAATTATCCTCGGGAAAGGTCAAGTGGAAGGATATGAGGGACGGTTCTCAGGGAGAGGTAGCAATTGGAGAGATAGATCAGTTCGTGATGCGTGATGGGTGATCCGTGATGGGTTCGTGATGCGTGATGGATGATAGGTAGGGGCAATTCATGAATTGCCCTTACGGATTACGAGTAACTCATCACGGATTGAGGAGATAGATGCTTAAGGATTATTCGGGCCTTTTACTTTCTTTTCTGATTGCCTTCCTTTCGACGCTAATATCAAGGCTTCACCTTTCTCTCGACCCTCTCGTATTGTCCATCATCTTCGGAATGCTTTTTTCAAATATGCTCGCAAAAAGGGAGTTCCTCGGTAAAGGAATAAATGTTATGCTTCGTCTTTTCCTGCCCATAGGCATAGCACTTTACGGAAGCCAGTTAACTCTGAGCAATAGCCTTGACTTTACAAAGTGGATAATAATTCTTGCCGTCTTTCTTGCAACCTTTTTGTTTACCGTGTTAGTTTCAAGTGCCCTCGGTCTTTCCAGAAGATTAAGCATCCTTCTTGCGTCAGGGCTTTCTATCTGTGGTGCCTCGGCTATAGCAATAATATCACCCCTCATTAGGGCAAGGAAAGAAGAAACCTCCATTTCCTTGATAGTTATAATGATCATCGGCCTTACAACCCTTGTGTTCTATCCGCTCTTATATGACCTTTTAGGATTAAAGTTAAATGATTTCACGCTCCTTTCGGGTACCACAATCCCGATGATGGGGCAGGTAAAGGTGACTGCTCTTCGAGTAGCAGGTGCAGAAGGTCTGGCAGAGGCCCTGAGATATAAGCTTATCAGGGTCTCAATGCTGTTCTTTCTCGTAATAGGTATTATACTTCTCTTCAGAGAAAGGGAAAAGGGTTTCCATCTCCCATGGTTTATGCTCATCTTCATGATTTTAGCTATAGTGGTTAACCTGACAGAGAGGGCTGCCGATGTCAGACAGATCTTACAGCCCTGGAGCAGTTTTTTCCTTTCTTCAGGCCTCGCTGCAATAGGACTGTCTGTTGAATTCGAGTCAATCACGATAGAGGGTTCAAGGCCTTTGTTTGCTGTTTTTATATCCTGGGGCCTGATCCTTTCAGGTACCATTTTACTCCTGAGGCTTTTGAATGTTTAGAGACCGACTCATTTATAGACTTTTTATAATGCTCCTCATCTTTTCAGCTATCTCGATGCTTTCTATTTACGCTGTAACCCATGATGACATAAATGAGATAAAGAGGGGGGCAGATTTACTGATTATCGAGAAACGGTTGCTGAATGATTTTATCTCTATATCCTTTTATATGTTCTTTCTCTCCTTTCTTCTCTCCCTGTTCCTATCCCAGAAAATACTCCACCCTGTAAGAGAATTACACAAAGGTGCCTTATCAATTAAAGAGGGCAATCTCATAACAATCCCTGAACTCAAGACCTATGATGAACTCAAAGAGGTAATCCATGTATTCAATGAGATGTCCATCTCCCTGAAAGAAAAGACAGAAGAATTGGAAAGGACAAACAGAGAGATAACGAGCGCAAAGGACTTCCTTGAGAGTGTAATGGATAGCATAGAGGATGAAATCGTCATAATCAATAGAGATTTAAAAGTCGAAAGGGTCAACAAAGCTGCTCTTATGAGGTGTTCAGAAAAACCTCAGGATATTACAAATCAGCCCTGTTATAATATCCTTCATGGAAGAGGACAGAGGTGTAGCATGGAGAACTGTTCGGCTAAATTGGTTTTTGAACATGGTAAAACAATTAAAACGATCCACGATCACATAGACAAAAAGGGACAAAAAACCTATTGCGAGATAATAGCCTCCCCTATCTTTGATCATAATGGGAATGTTATTTATATGATTGAGGTACTCAGAGATATCACAGAGAGGATGCGGTATGATGAGGAATTAACACGAAAAAACAAGGAACTAACAGCCCTGAACAGTATTGCTGGACTCCTACCAAGTTCCCTAACCAACAAGGCTACAATCCAGGAGGCGATATTCAGGCTCATCGAGATGTTAGGAATGGACGACGGAGGCATATTTTTGTTAGATGAACAGAGTAAT
>JBKBUA010000077.1:0-4466 GCA_046290845.1 Thermodesulfovibrionales bacterium | reverse complement strand
TGAACTTGTCTGTTATTTCACAGGTAGAAAATTACCTTATGGCAATAATCTACCAAGCCACGTTATAAAGACTGGCGATGTTCTCATGTCATCTTATTTATCTGGTCAGAAAGAGGAAATCCCTTATTGGTTAGAAAACCTTGGTATAAGGTCATATTGTTGTGTACCTCTGAAGGGCAAAGACAAGGTTTTAGGGGCCCTTTATCTCTTCAGCACAGAACACCATGATTTTAGCGAAGAAGAAAAAACAATTCTCAGGTCTGCAGGAGATATGATCGGAACTGCTATGGAGGGCATAAAACTATACGAGGAATTGAGTAACCTCAGGATTACAGAGAAAGGCCTTGCTGAGATGGTATTTAACAGTATAAGCGAAGGTCTTTATACGGTTGATAACAACTATGCAATAACCTCTGTAAATAAGGCTGCTGAGGAGATACTTGGTCTTTCTGCAACCGAACTCATCGGTCAAAGATGCTATGATGTGATAAGTCACAGGGAAACTGGTTCTGACAACAAACTCTGCGACATAGCCTGTCCCATATCAAAGGCCTTGGATCAAAAAAGGTCAACCATGAGGGATGCTGATTATATAAGACCCGATGGAAGGAGAATGTCTCTCAGAATAAGCTGCTCGCCATTAAAGGATTCCAGTGGTAATGTGATAGGTGCGGTTGAGGTCTTCAGTGATGTAACCAAAGAGAGGGAGATCGACAGGATGAAGACAGAATTTGTAAAGACTGTATCCCACGAGTTCAGAACCCCTTTATCAGCTATTGTTGGGATGACAGAGATGCTCCTTGAGGATGAGGTAAATGGAGAAAGGGCAAAGGACTATCTTGATACGATCATGAAAGAGGGTGAAAGACTGGCTGCCATGGTCTCGGACCTCCTCGACATATCGCGAATGGAGTCAGGAGAATGGGTACTGAATAAGGCGGAGATAGATTTTAACCTACTAATACACGAGATAAAAAAGACCCTCTTAAACCTGCTTGAAAAGAAAAAAATTCAACTGGAAACATCTATAGCTAATGATGTAAAATGTTTTACAGGAGATAGGGAAAAGTTGAAACAACTTTTAATAAACCTCGTCACGAATTCTATAAATTACTCAGATGATGGCAGCATGGTCGATATTAATATCAGGAAGGAAGAGGATAAGCTCTTGATTAAAGTCTCCGATACTGGCTGGGGCATACCTGTCGATGATCTACCTCACCTCACAAGAAAATTCTATAGGGGCAAACATGGTATAAGGACAAAGGGAACAGGTCTCGGCCTTGCCCTGTGTAAAGAGATAGCTAAGCTCCATGGAGGGGATATATCTATAGTGAGCAGACACGGGAAAGGGACTACTGTTACTGTAGAACTGCCCTTTAACCAAGATAATGATGATGCTGAAAAATTTATTTAACTCGATAACTTTATTGGGTGAAGTAGTGAATTATTTTGGTGAATAGGTGAAGGGGTGAAAGGTTAAAAGGAACAAATGAGCAAAGTTATTGTTATAGATGACGAACCCTTCATCCTCATGATGATTGAGGACAAGTTGAGGCGTTCAGGGATTCAGGTTATAACATTAAGGGAGAGCAGCAATGCTATGCCTATAATAAAAAAAGAAATGCCAGACCTAATCATACTTGATTGGATGATGCCTGAATTAAGCGGGATTGACCTTTGCAAAATGATAAAATCCGATAATGACCTTAAAGAAATACCGGTCTTCATGCTAACAGCGAAGGGTCAGGACGCTGATAAACAACTTGGGCTTAAAAGCGGCGCAATTCAATACATAACAAAGCCTTTCAGTCCAAGGGCCCTCCTCGATATGGTAAAAAAGGTACTTGATAAAGGAAGCCAATGAGCCAACCCACTACTAAAAACGAGTCGGTTCTTAAAGACCTTGAGTTAACGGTTCAGGAATTAAGCCACACATACGAAGAGCTTTCCCTCCTTTACAAGCTCTCGGAAGTTCTATCAGGGATGACTGTTGATGAGATAGCAGAACAGGTTGTTGAGGAGGCCATAAATACACTGGAGGTAAAAACAGCCTCTCTTCTGCTTTATGATGAGATTGAGGATAAACTCTATACAAAGAGTTGCAGGGGGAGATGGGATAAAAAGACAATCATAACAGATGAAGACAAAATAATATGGGCATCTATTAAAGAGAAGAAACCGGTCACTTTCTGCAAACTATCAGAGGCAGGATTCACAAATTATAATCTTGCTGAAAGGTCCATCCTCGTATGTCCTTTAATCGGGAAGACAAAGGTTGTTGGGGCCATGGTCTTGGCTGATAAGGAATCAAAGGGAGAATTCTTTTCAACAGACATCAAACTCATGATGGCAATAGCGACCCATGCGGCCCTGACAATTGAAAATGCCTTGCTTTACAAAGAATTGGAAGACTTTTTATTGTCTGCAATTAAATCCCTTGTTAAGGCCCTCGAGGCATCAACACAATGGACAGCAGGTCACACAGAGAGGGTTACAGAATATGCTATGGGTATTGGTAAGGCCCTTGGCCTTAGTAAAAAGGAACTTGAGGAATTAAAGATCGCCTCCCTTCTACATGATATAGGGAAGATTGCTATACCTAAGCATATACTTGATAAACCTGATAAACTCTCAGAGGATGAGATGACCGAGGTTAAGAGACATCCTGTTATTGGAGCAGAAATCCTCGGTGAATTCAAGAGGCTTGAGAATATTGTTTTGGGGATAAAGTATCATCATGAACACTGGAAAGGCAACGGAGGCCTCCTCGGTGTAACGGGGAACAATATCCCGTTGATTGCCCGTATCCTTGCTGTGGCTGATGCCTTTGATGCCATGACCTCTGACAGACCCTATAGAAGAAAGAGTTCCATAGAGGATGCGATAAGTGAGATATTGAATCAGGCAGGCAGTCAGTTTGACCCTGCTATTGTTGAAGCCTTCTCAAGATGGGTTAACCAACGACACCGAGTTTTCTGACCCTCAGCTTTACCCCAAGCTCTTGCGCTATATGTTTGCACTTCTCTATATCAACACCCTCCATATCAATCACTGTAATCTGGACATGAGGGATATATTCCTTTGCCTCCCTGATAAAGGATATAACCTCTTTAAAGGCATTCTTGAAGGCAGGAGCGCAGATCTTATTATATGTATCCTCGTCATGGACATCAAGGCTTACTGAGATCGAATCAACAAGCCCCTTTAGTTCGGGAAGGATATTCCTCCTGTGAATCAGGTTGCCATGTCCATTTGTATTTATCCTTACCCGGCCACCCCTTTCCTTTATCCACTGAGATACATCCTTAACGGTATCGAGCCTTATAAGTGGCTCACCATAACCGCAAAAGACAACCTCCCTGTATCGTGTTGGATCACCAATAGCAGCCTTAAGTTCCTCCTCAGTGGGCTCAATAGATAATCTAAGGTTATGACCTTTAACATAATCGGTATGGAATTTTACACAGAAGGAGCACCTATTTGTGCACCTATTGGTTATATTTAGATAAAGGTTATCCCTTATCCTGTAGGCTATCTTGCTTTCGGGCAACTTCCCTACATTAAAAAGCCTCTTAGCATTAAGGGTTGTAATCCTTGCTATATCCTCGGGACTGACACCCCTAAGGGATGCGATCTTCTCGGCAGTATGAAGAATATAGGATGGTTCGTTTCTCTTTCCCCTTAATGGTTCAGGCGTGAGATAAGGTGCATCCGTCTCTATGAGGAGATAATCATCAGGAATGGCCTTAACTATATCCGGTATCTTTTTTGCAGTCTTAAAGGTTATCGAGCCTGAAAAAGAGATGTAAAAACCCATCTCCATAGCCCTTTCTGCCATATCAATATCTCCTGAAAAACAGTGAAGAACACCCTTTGTAATTCCTGAATCCTTTAATATGCTCAGGGTATCGTCCTTTGCCTCTCTGCTGTGAATAACCACAGGAAGACCTGTTATCTTTGATAGCTCGAGATGCCTCTTAAAGACCTCCTTCTGGATATCCCTCGGTGAATGCTCATAATGGTAGTCAAGCCCTGTCTCTCCTATTGCAACGACTTTATCTATTTTCGACCATTCGAGGAGATCGTTAAAGATTCTGTCATTAAAACCCATAGCGTCATGGGGATGTATTCCTACAGAGGCATAAAGAAGGTCGTATTTATTGATAAGGGAAAGATTATCGAGGTTGCTTTTGTAATCAGAACCGATTGTGATTATGGCCTCAATACCAGAATCCTTAGCCCTCTTAAGAACATCATCCCTGTCCTTATCAAAGGCATCCATCTCTATATGACAATGTGTGTCTATAAGACTCGTCACTATCTCCTTTTTTGTCTCGAGTAAACGCTACAAGGGCTTAAGCTTTCAGTGGAACTGAGTCAGGGGATATAGTTTCCTAATCAGCAGAAGGCTTAAGGTTTTAGTCCTGCCTTGCGGGATTCAACCTGTAGCCAACATCAGCCTT
>JBKBUA010000076.1:2591-10176 GCA_046290845.1 Thermodesulfovibrionales bacterium | reverse complement strand
TTAAGGATAAAGATAGAGACATTAAGAGGTTATCTTTGATCTCGATGGTCTCAGAAGAAAGATAAAAGAGATAGAAGTTGAACTATCAAAGGAGTCTGTATGGTCTTCCGTTGGCGCCTTGAAGGAGCTCCAGAAGAAAAAGGCAAAGATTGAAGAGATATTGGAACCCTTTGATGAACTCACAGGCCGGATCGATTACCTCGAAGCCTCATTAGCAATCCTCGATGAAGAAGGTGGGGAGCTTTTTGTCTCTGAGTTAAGGGAAGGTATAAAGTCTCTCGGAAGGCTTTTTGAGGAGATAGAAACACGACACCTTCTCTCAGGTGAGCTTGATAGAAATAACGCTATAGTCACGATTCATCCCGGAGCCGGAGGGACAGAGAGTCAGGATTGGGCAGAGATGCTCGAAAGGATGTATATTCGCTGGGCAGAGAGACACAATTTTGAGGTCGAGATACTCGATATTCTTCCAGGTGACGAGGCAGGAATCAAGAGCGTTACCTTTAGCATTAAGGGTAAATATGCCTATGGTTATCTTAAGGGTGAAGGAGGTGTCCACAGGCTTGTAAGGATATCACCCTTTGATGCTAATAAAAGGAGACATACATCTTTTGCTGCTGTTCTCGTTTACCCTGAGATAGAAGAGGATATAGAAATAGATATTAAGGAGGATGACCTAAAGATAGATACCTTTAGGGCCTCTGGTGCTGGTGGTCAGCATGTAAATAAGGTATCATCAGCAGTGAGAATCACTCACATCCCTACAGGTATTGTTGTTTCCTGCCAGAGCGAAAGGTCCCAATACAGGAATAAGGAGATGGCTATGAAGATACTAAAGGCCCGTCTCTATGACCTTCAGGTAAAAGAGCAGGAGA
This sequence comes from Thermodesulfovibrionales bacterium, assembly GCA_046290845.1. Classification (GTDB taxonomy): domain Bacteria; phylum Nitrospirota; class Thermodesulfovibrionia; order Thermodesulfovibrionales; family UBA9159; genus JBBIPQ01. The sequence continues at coordinate 9,301 of JBKBUA010000076.1, read as the reverse complement.
GGAAACTTGAGGGTATTGTGGGTGATAAGAAAGAGATAGCCTGGGGTAATCAGATAAGGTCCTATGTTTTACAGCCTTACAGGCTTGTAAAGGATAACAGGACAGGTATTGAGGTTGGAAATGTTGACGCTGTTTTGAATGGAGAGATAGACATCTTTATTGATTCCTATCTCAGAAAGAAGGGTGTAACTATATCTGTTTAATATATAAAAGATTTATTGTATTAGATAGATAGACCTGTTAAGATGTTAGACATATATTAAATAACTTCTGAAATACTGAAGAACTACGGTTATCAAGTCTCAAAATCTTTTTTAGTTGATGTTAAAAATATATTTAAAAGTTGTTTTTAGTTTGTTTATAAGACCATTCAGCCCAGGCCTTATAATGTTTCAACATTTATTTACCTTGCTCTCTAACATATTATGAGGTATAATAATTTCTCTTTGGAGAGTTTTTTAACATATTGTTAATAAATTGTTAATAATTGGGTGAGGGGAGATTAAATGAAGCTCGATGAGATATGGGAGAAAAGCCTTTCCTTAATCGAAAAAAGGGTTGGGACCCATGTCTTTGAGTTATGGTTTAAGCCTGTTAAATTAACACAACTTAAAGACCAGAATGCTGTTATAGACATTCCTAATAGATTTTTTAAGGAATGGATAGATGATTATTATCCAAATATCATTAGTGAAGTTATGCAAGAGGTAACAGGTTTATCCTTTAATATTAAATTCAAGATAGCAGAGAAGGAGGCAGAGGAGATAAGAAGGCTCGATGCAAGGCTTGAATCGAGGAAACAGAGACTTGCTAATAAGGGAATATATCTAAATCCTAAGTATACCTTTGAGAACTTTGTAACTGGTCAGAGTAATCAGGTTGCCTTTGCCTCAGCAAAGGCTGTTGCTGATTCCCCTGGAGTTACCTATAATCCTTTTTTTATATATGGTGGTGTTGGTCTGGGTAAGACCCATCTCCTTACAGCAATAGGGAATCATGTGGCTGATAAAAAGAGAGACTTTAATATAATCTATGTCTCTTCCGAGCAATTTACGAATGAGTTTGTCTCTGCCATGAGACACCAGAAGGCAGAGGAGATGAAGGCTAAGTACAGAAGCCTCGATATGCTCCTTCTTGATGATGTCCAGTTTTTTTCAGGGAAGAATGCCACTCAGGACGAATTATTTCACACTATAAACGCCCTTTACGAAAGGCAAAAACAGATCGTGCTCACGAGCGACAGGCCTCCAAAGGATATAAAGGACATAACAGATAGACTCAGGTCGAGGTTTGGCATGGGTTTGACCGTTGACATACAGCCTCCTGAACTTGAACTAAAGATGGCGATTATACAGAAAAAGGCTGCAATGGACAGGCTTTATCTCTCTGATGATGTAGTTGAATTTCTGGCCTCTAAGATAAAGTCAAACATAAGGGACCTGGAGGGTTGCCTTATAAGGCTCGGTGCCCATACTGCCCTGACAGGAGAGACCATAACAATCCAGCTTGCTAAGGATATATTAAAGGACATAATTGTGGATGAGGTAAGGCCAATCAATATAGACCAGATTCAGAAGACTGTGTCAGAGGCCTTTGGTATCAAATGTCAGGATATGAAGTCAAAAAAGCGGACAAAGGAGATAGCCATTCCAAGGCAGATAGCCATGTATATCTCCAAGAAACTGTTGAACCTGTCTTTAAGCGATATTGGAAAAAACTTCGGCGGGAAGGACCATGCAACAGTAATCTATTCCTGTAAGCAGGTCGAGGAACGGATCTCGATTGATGATGATTTTAAAAGGCTTGTTGATAGCCTTATCAACAGGATAAAACAATAACAGGAGGTTCAGATGAAGATCACTGTAAGTAAAGAGGAGATTCAGGATAAACTCCAGAATATACAGAATATAGTGGATAAGAAGAACACGATGCCTATATTAAGCCATTTTTTACTCGACACCGAAGAACAGAAGGCCTTTATTTACGCTACGGACCTCCAGTTAGCTATAAAAGAGCCTGTTGAGGCAACGGTTCAGGGACCGGGAAAGATGTGTATCCCTGCAAAAAAACTGCTCGAGATAGTCCGGGAGCTGGAGGGAGATATAACCCTCGATTCCGAGGATGGGCAGTGGGTTAAAGGAATATCAGGAAAGAGCAGATTCAGGCTTGCCTGTCTTCCCTCTTCTGAATTCCCGGCCTGGCCTGGCATAGAAACAGAGGAAGAGATAGTTTTTAATTCAGAGGATCTCGTTGAGATAATAGAAAGAACCATCTATTCTGCTGGAGAGGCGGACACGAGATACACCCTGAACGGCCTTCTCTTTCACATAAAGCCAGAGGGTGTAATAAATGTGGTTGGGACGGATGGTCACAGGCTTGCCCTTATCATTAAGGAAACAGGGCACAACATAAAAGAAGAGAAGAGATTGATTATCCCGAGAAAGGCGGCCTCAGAGATAGGGAAATTTGTTAATCCCGCCAAAAGCGGGATAGAAAGCATCTCTATCAAGATAGGGAAGAACCATGTCCTTTTTAAGATTGCCGAGACTGACTTTCTCGTGAGATTGATTGAAGGGACCTATCCGAATTATGAACAGGTAATACCCAGGAATGATAAGGTGCTTAGATTAAAGAGGGAGGAATTCCTGAAGACCTTAAAGAGGGTATCCATAATGTCGAGGGAGAGGAGTAATGCGGTAAAGATGGAGGTCTCTGATGGTCTTCTTGTCATTTCTTCATCTAACCCTGACCTCGGAGAGGCAAGGGATGAGATCGAGGTCGACTACAGTGGAGATGCCTTAGAAATAGGATTCAATGCCCGATATATTATAGACTCCTTATCAGCAATGAAAGGGGATGTTGTTTCCTTTTCACTGCATGATTCATTGAGCCCGAGTCTGCTGATGGAGGAAGGAGAGGAAAATTATAAATGTGTGATTATGCCGATGAGGCTATAGAGAGTAATGGTTTAAACCGCTTAGGAGGATTGAAGAGATAAAATGGAGAATAAGGAAGTAACTGTAATAGATGAAACCTACAGGGCTGAGGATATAAAGATCCTCAAAGGTCTCGATGGTGTCAGGATGAGGCCTGCCATGTATATCGGCTCCACAGGAATTGAGGGGCTTCATCATCTCCTCTATGAGGTTGTTGACAATAGTGTTGATGAATCCCTTGCTGGCTTTTGCAAAAATATCGAGGTTATACTTCACCATGATGGCAGTGCCACTGTAATCGATGATGGAAGGGGCATTCCGACGGCTCCCCATCCCGGAGACCCTGAAGGGAGGTCAGCAGCAGAGGTTGCCCTAACAGAACTTCATGCTGGAGGTAAGTTCGAATCAAAGGCTTATAAGATATCAGGAGGGCTACACGGGGTTGGTGTCTCTGTTGTAAATGCCCTTTCAGAGTGGCTCGAGGTGGAGATAAAACAGAATGGTCAGGTCTATCAGCAGAGATACGAGAGGGGTAAACCTGTAACCCCCCTGACTGTAGTGGGAAAGACAAAAGGACGCGGCACAAAGGTTACATTTAAACCTGACCCAGAGATATTTGAGGTCACTGACTTCAGCTTTGATATACTCTCTCAGAGATTGAGGGAACTGGCCTTCCTGAACAGCGGTCTGAGGATATCCATCCATGATGAGAGGACCGACAAGACCCAGGAATTCCTTTATAAGGGAGGAATAGTGTCCTTTGTTGAACATCTTAACAAGAACAAGACACCACTGCACCCTAAACCTATTTATGTCTCAGGACAAAAGGATGATATAACCGTAGAGATAGCCCTTCAGTACAATGATGGATATGCAGAGACCATATTTACCTTTGCAAACAACATAAACACCAGAGAAGGAGGAACACATCTCGTAGGCTTTAAATCTGCTCTCACTCGTACAGCCAATAATTATGGAACATCCTCTGGCATCCTTAAGAATGGCAAGGAGGCAATATCAGGAGAGGATATAAGGGAAGGACTCACGGCGGTTATAAGCGTAAAACTTCCAAATCCCCAGTTCGAGGGTCAGACAAAGATGAAACTCGGCAACAGCGAGGTAAAGGGTATAGTTGAATCGATAGTAAATGATGCCCTTTCAACATATTTTGAGGAGAATCCCTCTGTTGCCAGGAGGATCATAGAAAAGGCGATTCAGGCAGCCCGCGCAAGAGAGGCGGCTCGAAAGGCGAGGGAACTGACGAGGAGAAAGGGGGCTCTCGAGGATACAGGACTTCCAGGAAAGCTTGCAGACTGTTCTGAAAAGGACCCTGCCCAGAGTGAACTCTTCATAGTTGAGGGCGATTCTGCTGGTGGTTCGGCGAAGCAGGGAAGGGACAGGAGATTCCAGGCAATACTTCCACTCAGGGGAAAGATACTGAATGTTGAAAAGTCAAGATTTGATAAGATGCTGACCTCAGAGGAGATAAGGGTCTTGATTACAGCCCTCGGCACAGGCATCGGGTCGGATGATTTTGATATATCAAAGATAAGGTATCACAAGGTCATACTGATGACAGACGCAGATGTTGACGGTGCCCACATAAGGACACTCCTTCTCACCTTTTTCTACAGGCAGATGCCGGATGTGATAGAAAGGGGACATCTTTACATAGCACAGCCTCCACTTTATAAGGTCAAGAGGGGAAAGACGGAACGGTATATACAGAGCGAGGCAGAGCTTCAAAATATGTTGCTCGAATTGGCATCTGAAGAGATAGCGCTTGTTGTAAAGGGAAATGAAGTAAAGGGTAAGGCGGTTATCCCGCACTTAAAAAGGGTAATAAGCTATGAGAAGCTCCTCGATTGGTTTAGCAGGAGGAGAAAGGACCCTCTCATTTTAAGGTTATTGCTCAGGGAGGGTGTTAATAAAGGGGTGATGAAGGACAGGCAAGCCTTTATGAATCTCTTAGAAAAAATAAAGACAGAGATACCTGATATTAAGATCGGGGAGGTCTATGATGATGAAGAGCATGAAGGTTTTGGAGTTGAACTGAGGAGACAGAATTATAAATTAAGGATTGATATAGGTCTTCTCCTTTCTCCTGAATACAGAGAACTCGAGTCACTCTATGGGTTTATAAAGGATTTAGGTATGCCTTTAAGGCTGGTTATGAAGGAAGGAGAAAGGGAGGTTCCTGATACATCAGGATTAATCAGCCTTGTCTTCGAGATTGCCAGAAAGGGTCTCAGCATTCAGAGATATAAGGGTCTGGGAGAGATGAATCCTCAGCAACTGTGGGAAACAACGATGGACCCTGAAAAAAGAACCCTTCTCCAGGTCAGTATCGAGGATAGTGTTCAGGCTGATGAGATATTCTCAATCCTCATGGGAGACCAGGTGGAACCGAGAAAGGAGTTTATCATAAAGCACGCCCTCGAGGCGAGGAATATAGATATTTAGTAGGGGCGGTTCACGAACCGCCCCTACTAATCTACTCGATCATCAGTTTCTTTTCCTTCTTCTTTGCCTCTTCAGACTTTGGTATCCTTACCTCGAGTATACCGTCCTTGAACTGTGCCTTTGCCTTATCTGTCTGCACCTCTGCTGGCAATGAGAAGGAACGGCAGAAGGAACCATAGGAACGCTCAAGCCTGTAATAATCCTTCTTTTCGACCTTCTCCTCCTTCTTTTTTTCACCTGCGATCGTGACTGTATTGTCTGTTAGTTTGACCTCAATATCTTCCTTCTTTATGCCAGGCAACTCGGCCTTTACAACCACATCGTCTCCCTCCTCGAATATATCAACAGAGGGAGAGATCTCCTCGAATTCAGGAAACCTCAATTTTGGCCACCATGTTGGACCGAATAAGGAGAAAGGTCTTCTGAAGAAGTCCTCGATTCTCCTCTCGAACTCCTCAAAGGGAGAAAGGGCCTTAGCCGGCTCGACCTTAACTATGTCCTTTGATGTCTTCTTTGCCATATCACACCTCCTACGATACCTCCACCTTAATTTCCTTTGGTTTTGCCTCTTCCTTTTTAGGTAGCACAATCTCGAGGATACCGTTTTTGTATGTTGCCTTTGCCTTTGAGCTATCAACATCCACAGGCAATGCTATTGTCCTTGTGAAGCCTCCATAACTTATCTCTCTGGCGTAATAATCCTCATCCTTCACCTCTTCTGCCTTTTTAACCTCTCCTTTAATAGTCAGGGAATCCTCTGTAATAGTGAGGTCTATGTCATTCTTCTCAACGCCAGGGATCTCTACCTTTACAACGATGTCATCCTTTCTCTCATACATGTCAATATTGGGAACTATCACGCCTTCAGACGGCTTTGGCCACCAGCGTCTGCGCCTGTGGAGAGGCTCAAAGAATTCATCAAAGAGCCTTTCCATATCCCTCCTCATATCCTCAAGTTCTTTCATCGGAGACCATTTAACAATAGACATCGTAACCTCCTTTCTCTGATAGCCAAGGAGCTATCAGATTTTTGGATGTTTGAGAGGACCAAAGGTCCTCTTTATACCGTTGCCTCTGCCTCGATGAGTTTCCTGAAGACAAAGGTATTACCTTCAAGGTCAACCTCAACAACATCGCCCTCATTGAATGTCCTTTCGAGTAGTTTGAGGGCTAAGGGATTTAATATCTCCCTCTGTATAGCCCTCTTGAGCGGTCTTGCCCCATAGACAGGATCATAACCCAGTTCAGCGATCCTATCCTTTGCTGCCTCTGTAAGGACTATATCTATTCCCTTGTCAATAAGGTATTTTC
>JBKBUA010000076.1:0-2493 GCA_046290845.1 Thermodesulfovibrionales bacterium | reverse complement strand
CTCATTCTGTTAATCTGGATGTCCACTATATCCTTGAGGAGAGACCTTGATAAAGGGTTGAATATGATTATCTCATCAACCCTGTTGAGAAACTCAGGTTTAAAGAAGGTCCTCAGGTCGTTCATCACCGCCTCCTTAAGTTCCTCCTCATTCGTCTTTCCCCAGTAAACAGCAGGTCTCTTCTCCCTTTCAGCGAGCAACTCCTGGATGTGGGTGCTTCCAATATTAGATGTCATTATTACAACAGTATTTCTGAAATCAACAGTCCTTCCATGCCCATCCGTAAGCCTTCCGTCATCGAGGAGCTGGAGAAGGAGGTTAAAGACCTCTGGATGGGCCTTCTCGACCTCATCAAAGAGTATTACAGAATAAGGCCTTCTCCTTACAGCCTCTGTTAGTTGACCTCCTTCCTCGTATCCAACATAGCCGGGAGGTGCTCCTATAAGTCTCGATACAGTATGCCTTTCCTGATATTCAGACATATCGATCCTTACCATTGCATTTTCATCATCAAAGAGGAATTCTGCCAGGGCCTTTGCAAGCTCTGTCTTTCCTACACCTGTTGGGCCGAGGAATATAAAGGAACCTATGGGTCTGTTTATATCCTGAATCCCTGCCCTTGCCCTTCTGACGGCATTCGATACAGCCTCAATAGCCTCATCCTGACCAACGACTCGCTGCTTCAGCCTCTCTTCCATATGGATCAGTTTTTGTACCTCTCCCTCGAGCATCCTCGATACAGGTATCCCTGTCCATTTCGAGACTACCTCTGCAATGTCTTCCTCATCTACTTCCTCTTTAAGCATCTTTCTCTTTGATTGTATCTCCATGAGCCTCTTGTTTTCGGTCTCGAGGGACTTCTGGAGATCCAGGAGCCTTCCATATCTCAGTTCAGCAGCCTTTGCGAGGTCACCTTCCCTCTCAGCCCTCTCTGATTCGAGTCGGGTGCTCTCGATCTGTTCCTTAATGTCCCTTATCTTCAGGATTATCTCTTTTTCACTCAGCCACTGTGCCCTTAACTCATCCCTTCTGGATTGTAGTTCCGCTATCTCCTTCCCTATCTTCTCGAGCTTTTCCTTAGCATCCCTTGAATCATCCCTGAGGAGGGCCTGTTTTTCTATCTCGTGCTGCCTGAGCTTCCTCTCTATCTCGTCAAGCTCAACAGGCATTGAGTCTATCTCCATCCTGAGCTTAGATGCAGCCTCATCTATCAGGTCTATCGCCTTATCAGGCAGAAAACGGTCGCTTATATATCGATTCGAAAGGACCGCTGCAGAGATAAGGGCTGAATCCTTGATCTTTACGCCATGATGAACCTCGTATCTCTCCTTAAGGCCTCTCAGTATTGATATGGTGTCCTCAACAGAAGGCTCCTTCACATATACAGGCTGGAACCTTCTCTCTAAGGCCGCATCCTTTTCAATATGCTTCCTGTATTCATCAACAGTAGTTGCACCGATACATCTCAACTCACCCCTCGCTAAGGCTGGCTTAAGCATGTTAGAGGCATCGATTGCACCCTCTGCAGCACCGGCACCAACAAGGGTATGAAGCTCATCAATGAAGAGGACTATCTTACCTTCTGCCTGTTCAATCTCCTTCAGGACCGCCTTGAGCCTCTCCTCGAATTCACCCCTGTATTTTGAACCTGCCACGAGGGCACCTATATCAAGGGCTATCACCCTTTTGTCCTTCAATGTCTCAGGCACATCTCCAGCCACTATCCTCTGAGCAAGCCCCTCAACAATAGCAGTCTTTCCAACGCCAGGGTCACCGATTAATACAGGGTTATTCTTTGTCCTTCTCGAGAGGACCTGAATGATCCGTCTTATCTCATCATCCCTTCCAATGACAGGGTCAAGTTTTCCTTTCTTTGCAAGGGCCGTCAGGTCCCTGCTATATCTTGCGAGGGCCTGATACTTTTCTTCAGGATTTGGGTCAGTGACCCTGTGAACACCCCTTATCTCCCTCATCAGGGTCCTCACCCTTTCTGTTGTTATGTTGTATCGATTTAATAGATCTGTACAAGGTCCACCAACTGTAGTCAGGCCAATAAGCAGGTGTTCTACACTTACATATTCATCCGTAAGGTGTTCTGCCTCTTTCATGGCCGTCTCTAAAACCTCTTTCATCCTCGGTGAGAGATATATCTGACCGATGGGAGTGGCTCCTATAACCTTCGGAAACCTTTCAACCTCTGCCTCGGCATCCCTCTGGAGCATCAATATATCAATGCCTGCCCTCTTAAGTATCTGAGTACCTATACCTTCCTCATCCTGTAGAACCGCCCAGAGGAGGTGTTCAGGCTGGAGTTCCTGATTACCTTTCCTCTCAGCAAACCTCTGTGCCTCTTGCAATGCCTCCTGACTCTTTATTGTCAATTTATCCAGTCTCATATGAATTTCCTCCTGATATTTGAACTTTTAATCTTAAACTTTAAACCTTAAACTTTGAACTTTAAACTTTTTATTCCTCCATAAGTCTCTTTATCCT
>JBKBUA010000075.1:7359-10296 GCA_046290845.1 Thermodesulfovibrionales bacterium | reverse complement strand
GGTTTTTACTCAGGTGGAATGTGAACGGGTGACGCGTAACCCGTTACGGGTAACGAGTTACGAACTACTAAATTCTGAATCATAATCATGTATTTGAATAAGGTGAAAAGGCTAATTGGATATTATCGTATCTCATATCAATGCAGATTTTGACTCTCTTGCCTCGATGGTTGGTGCGAAGAAACTCTACCCCGATGCAAGGCTTGTATTTCCAGGCTCCCAGGAAAAAAAGGTAAGAGACTTTATAGCAGCCTTTCAGCCAGTCGAGATAAGCCGTCCAAAGGATGTAGACCTCTCAAAGGTCACGAGGCTGATCCTCGTTGATACAAAATCTCCTGAAAGGATCGGTATCTTTTCTGAATTGCTCAAGAGAAAGGATGTAGCGATTCATATATACGACCACCACCCGCGGACAGAAGGGGATATAAAAGGCACTGTTGAGGTAATCGAGGATGTAGGTGCAACTGCCACAATCTTTGTAGATATACTGAGATCTAAAAAGATACCCATAACCCCCATGGAAGCAACTGTGCTGTGCCTCGGTATATACGAGGAGACAGGCTCTCTTCTTTTTCCTACAACCACAGAAAGGGATATGCTCGCCTCAGCCTTTCTCCTTAAAAAAGGGGCGAGTCTCAAGATCGTCAGTAACTTCATAAGGACAGACCTTACCAAGGAGGAACTCGACCTGCTCAATGAACTCCTTCAGTCATCCATTGATATGGATATAAACGGGATTCGTGTAAAGATCGTCAAGGCCGTCAGAGAAGAATACGCTGGCGATGCAGCCCATATTGCCCACAGGATAATGGATATGGAGGATATTGATGGCCTTGTTCTCCTCCTCGCAACAGAAGGCAGAAACATAGTGATAGGCCGTAGCAGGGTACCTGAACTGGATATATCAGAGGTTATGAGGGAACTCGGTGGTGGTGGACATCCTTCAGCGGCCTCAGCCTCGGTAAAGGGCGTTCCACTGGAACTCCTCGAGGAAAGGGTAAAAGATCTGGTCAGGAATGCCATTAGGTCAACGAAAACAGCAAAGGACATAATGACAACGCCTGTTATAACGATACCTTCCGATAGCACTGTAAAAGAGGCAGAGTCAATGATGACCCGATATGGTGTAAATGTCCTTCCTGTTGTGAGGGATGGCAAATACAGCGGAATCTTAACGAGAGAGATCGTGGAAAAGGCCCTATTCCATGGATTTAAAAAGAGCAAGGTCTATGACTTTACCACTACAGATGCCCTCACTGTAACACTGGATACCCCTATTCGAGAAATAGAGGCCCTCATGGTGGAACAAAACCAGAGGTTCATGCCTGTTATTGAGGGAGAAAGGATCGTGGGGGCAATAACGAGGACAGATATACTCAGAACACTTTATGAAGACATCCTGAGGAGGTCAAGGCTAACTGCCCTCTCGACAGGTAAGCAAATGGCCGAAAGAAACCTTTCGAATATCATAAAAGATCGTTTTCCTCCCTCTGTTGTCGAGATGCTCAGGCTTGCTGGAGAGGTAGCAGATAGGATGGGTTTTGTGGCCTATCTCGTCGGTGGTTCTGTGAGGGATCTTATAATGGGGCATGAAAATCTTGACATCGATATAGTCATTGAAGGCGACGGCATAGCCTTTGCCAGGGAGTTCTCTAAAAGGTTAGACGCCAGATTGAGAACCCACGAGAGGTTCGGAACTGCCCAGGTCTTTACAAAGGAATTAAAGATAGATGTTGCCACTGCAAGAACAGAATACTATGAATCTCCAGGGGCCCTTCCAACGGTCGAGACATCATCTATAAAAAAAGACCTCTACAGGAGGGATTTCACAATAAATACACTGGCAATAAAACTGAATCCGAAGGATTTTGGACTTTTGATCGATTTCTTCGGTGGGCAGAGGGATATAAGGGAGAAGACGATAAGGGTACTCCACAACCTGAGCTTTATCGAAGACCCCACGAGGGCCTTCAGGGCGATAAGGTTCTCTGAGAGGTTCGGGTTCAAGCTGAGCAGACACACAGAGACCCTCATCAGGTCTGCGCTCAGGATGAATCTCTTTGAAAAACTATCAGGTACAAGGATCTATGAAGAGCTCATCCTCACCTTTCATGAGACCGAACCCGTTAGAACAATAAAGAGGCTCTCTGAATATGGATTATTGAAGGTTGTACATCCGGATATCAGTTTTGACAAGCGGATGGAATCGATCCTTCAGAGTCTCCATGACACCCTATCATGGTTCAATCTTCTCTTCTTAAAGGAAAGACCTGACATAGGGATACTCTATCTAATGGCCCTCCTCTCTGGCCTCGATGACAAAAAGAGGGGGGAGGCCTTTATAAGGCTTTCAATCCCTGAACAACTGAGAGAGAGGATAGAGACAGGACTTTTAAAGGCAAAGGACCTGATAAGGATTCTTCCACTCAGGGACACGGTTGAGATATACAATCATCTTTCTAACCTGAGCATCGAGACCCTGCTCTTCACTATGGCTGTTACTACCGATGATGAGAAAAAGAAGGAGATATCACATTTTTTACTCAATCTAAGACAGATCAGACCACTCACAAAGGGAGAGGATCTGATGAGGATAGGCATAAAACCAGGCCCAATATATTCTGAGATCTTGCGGAAAGTTCTTGAGGAAAAACTTAAGGGAAAACTGAAGACAAAGGAGGAAGAGATAGAGTTTATAAGGGAGAGATATAAATCCATAAGCCTTGGGGTATAATTTTATGTAAATAGAGAAAGGAGGATCTTATGGCAAGAGTTTATCTGCTCGCAAATGTATTACCAGGAAAGGATGTCTTTGTGAGGGACACAATGAGGGGCATTAAGGGAGTTGTCTCAGCAGATGTCATAACAGGCCACTATGACATAGCTGCCCTGATGGAGGGTAAGGACACGGAAGAGATCTTTGAAAAGATACTGAAG
>JBKBUA010000075.1:5093-7260 GCA_046290845.1 Thermodesulfovibrionales bacterium | reverse complement strand
AGGATAAGGAAGATTAAAGGGATTACGAGAACAGAGACATTTGTGGCCGTTGAGTAAGCTGGTCATAAAACCCATGCTTGCCATGGCCTCACCTCCCTTTGATTCATCAGAACACCTCTTTGAACTCAAATGGGATGGGACGAGGTGCATAGCCTTCATAGATAAGAAGGGCGTTAGGCTCCAGAACAGGAGGCTTTTTGATATCACTTATCGCTACCCTGAATTCCAGGTGATGAAGAAGGGTCTAAGGGTTGAATCTGCTGTGCTCGATGGCGAGATAGTTGTGCTTGAAGGGGGAAGACCTGTCTTCGAAAGGCTCCAGCAACGGGAACACATAGAGGATAAGGAACGTATAGAGATACTCTCAGGCCTCATTCCTGCCACATATATTGTCTTTGATCTCCTCTATCTCAACAGGAAACCATTAATTGAGAGGCCGTTGGTCGAGAGGAGAAGGTTGCTCGAAGGACTCTTTCCCCTTTCAGAGAACTTGATCCTATCAGAAACCTACACAGAGGGAATAGGGCTTTTTAAAGAGGCCGTAAGGGCAGGTTTTGAAGGGATAATGGCAAAGGAAAAGGATAGTCCTTATCTTCCTGGTATAAGGTCGAGATACTGGCTGAAGATAAAGAAGGCCTTTGACATAGACGCCGTGGTCTGTGGTTTTATCAGGGGAAAGAGGGGACGCCCCTTTTCTTCCCTTATACTCGGCCTTTATGAGGAGGGGAGATTAATCCATATCGGGCAGGTTGGTACTGGCTTTGATGAGGATATGGTAGGCCTCCTGATGAAGAGGCTCAATCTGTTAAAAACAGACAGGTCTCCCTTTGATACCCCTGTAGGAATAAAAGGGGTGGTTCAATGGTGCAGACCCCTAATGGTTGTCAGAATTGGTTATCAGGAGCTGACAAAGGACAGGAAACTCAGGGTCCCTGTCTTCAAGAATATAAGGGATGACAAAGACCCTGAGGAATGTATATTCATAAAGTGAAATTCACCTTCTCAGTCTGTTTATGATCCTGTCCGTGGCTGGATTATCCTTTTCCTTATTAGTGGAATCTGAAGAAGGAGTTTCCGCCTCCTGTTCCTTTACATCGTGAGCTTGTCGAACCGGTGCCTTTATGTCTTTACCCTCAAAGACCTTTCTTTTCCCTTCCTGCCCTTTACCCTCAAACGTCTTTCTTATATCCTGAGGTCCACTATGGCCTTGTTCCTTGATTCTCTCTTTTTCTCTGAATCTATCTTTATCGAAGGGTCTCAGAGGGGGTGTGACATCCCTTTTTTCTTCCCCTTTCCCCTTGTCTTCAATATCCCTCTTTATCCTTTCAGAGTCCCTTATCTCTGGTTTTCTCATTATTTTGTCCTCAGTGCCCCTGAAATGCCTTTCTTCTCTTGGCTTAAGAGGAAGTTCTCCAGGACCACGGCCTTCCTCCTTTCTTTTTAATGAAGGCCCTCTTTCTTCAAAGGGTCTAAGGGGCTTCTCCTTAAGTCTTTCTTCAGGCCCCTGAGGTTTTCTCAGCTTTTCCAGAGGTAACTCCCTTAACCTCTCGCCTGGCCTCATTACAGATATATCCTTTTCCTTAACAAAGGGTCTGTGTTCCTTTAACCTCTTTATATCCAGTTCCCTTATCCTGTGGGGAGGTTCCTTATCCCTAACGATCTCCTTTATGATAGGTGCCCTTGTCTCCCTTAGAGGCTCAATAGGGGGCCTTCCTATGTGAATCTTATGGGCAAGGAAGGGGTTTTCATGAACTTTAACCTCAACAGGCTTTCCCTTAAGGAATGTATCTCTGTGAACAATAGTTATAGCATCCTTTATATGGGCATGCCTGTATTCCTTGATTACTACCTTATTGATGTCTATGTTTATGATATTCACGCTGTGAGGACCATAATAGCCATATCCATAATATATCTCGCCTGGTGCTAAAGGAACCCAGGCAACATAGGTAGGTGTATAAACCCAGCCCACAAAACCAGGTCCCCAGTACACCGCACCTCTTGCTGGAGGTACCCAGCACCATCCTATTGAGGCAACAAAGGCCCACCTTCCATAATGATAGGGTACCCATCCCCAGGGTTCATAGGCTACCCACACATAATCACCGCCTATCCAGACCCATCTACCATGTCTATAAGGTGCCCATCCAACAGAGATATAAACTGT
>JBKBUA010000075.1:2480-4994 GCA_046290845.1 Thermodesulfovibrionales bacterium | reverse complement strand
CTCATCCGGGAGATAGCGATAACTGTATCTTCGCTCTGTAAGCCTTCTGTCCCTTTCCCTGTTCCACCTCTCCCATTCATCAGAAGGACCAAGGGGCGAAAGCTCAGCATACTCCTCATCCCTTATTGAAAGCATGTTTCCTGCCCTTACCGAAGACCTTCCCCTTCCGCTCTCAACATAGACATTCCCTGAATAGGTTGATACATCGATCCTTCCATTCTCAGATACATCCACCCTGAACTTAGACCTCTCATAGACCCTTATTGATGCGCCAGGAGCATCGATCTGGAGGTACCTCTTCCTGCCAGTGAAATTAATGTAGAGGCTTCCGGAATTGATATAGAACTGTAAAGAACCATCCTCCATTCTAAGGACATCCAGGGATGTGTTCTCATTTAACCTCAAAATAGAACCATCCCTCAATTGCATCTCAAGCCTACCCCTGTCAGGCACCCAGAGCCTGTCTCCTTCTAACACAGGGGTATTAATCGAGGCAGGGAACCATTCCTCTGTATCCCCTGGTCTTACCTGAACATCTCCCTCCACAAGGCTCAGCCTTATCTCACCTGTCAGGGAAGAAAAGGCAATTGAAGGAAGTAAGATAAGGACTGTCAGGATAAACATTGCCTTCGCTTTCATGTCGAACACCTCCTTTTGTTCCTTTCTTTGTAGGGGCGGGTTCAGAACCCGCCCCTACTATCTTTAGCTATTTTATACTCCTCAATTATGAAGAACTTATGAAAGGCCCTCTCCAATCCTATGGAGTTTCACCATATTGGTCCTTCCTGAACCGAGCACAGGTATACTCGCTGTTATGACGATAACCTCTCCCCTTCTGGCCAGATTTCTCTTCAGCAGGGATATCTCAACCTCTTTTATCATCTCATCAGTGCTCGACAGTGTCCTCATTATCTCAGGCCTCACACCCCAGAATAGTGACATTATCCTTCTTACCCTCTCGAAGGGTGTAAAGGCTATAATGGGCACTGTTGGTCTGAATTTCGATATGAGCCTTGCTGTGAATCCTGAATGGGTGAAGGCGACTATGCACCTTGCCCTTACATCCTCTGCGGCACGACAGGCAGCATCTGCCACTGCCTCGGAGAAATCAGCCACTTCAAGCTTACGATTCGATTCGACAAGCTCACGATTCGGTTCGACAAGCTCACGATAAGGGGAGATAGGGTAGTTTCTTTCCGTATATTCTATTATCCTGTTCATCATCCTGAGGGATTCAACAGGGTATCTGCCTGATGCAGTCTCACCAGAAAGCATAAGTGCATCAGAGCCATCGATTATTGCATTTGCCACATCTGTAGCCTCTGCCCTCGTCGGCCTGAGATGTTCCCTCATTGAGTCAAGCATCTGTGTTGCTGTTATGACTATCTTCCCTTTCCTGTTTGCAAGCCCTATAAGCCTCTTCTGAATCAGGGGAACCTCTTCTGGTTTCACCTCAACGCCCAGGTCTCCCCTGGCTATCATAATCCCGTCAGCCTCATTCAGTATCTCCTCTATCTCCATGACAGCCTCTGGCCTTTCTATCTTTGCAATGATGGGAATCGTTGCCTCTTTTTCATCGAGCCATTTCCTGAGAATCCTTATATCTGATGCCCTTTTTACAAAGGAAAGGGCAACATAATCCACCCCTTTTTCGAGACCGAATTCGAGGTCACGGGCATCCTTCTCCGTAAAGGTTGATAGGGAAAGCCTGAAAGGAAGGTTCACCCCCTTTTTGTCCCTGAGGATACCGCCTTCAATCACCCTTGCCTTCAATCTTCCCCTCTCAATAGCCAGGATCTCCAGTTGTATAAGGCCATCATCGAGCAGGATCTTTTCACCCTTTCTTGCATCCCTGATGAGATTCGGATAGGATATGAAGAGCCTCTCCTCGTCACTCTCCTCTGAACCTGGCATAAGAAATATCTCCT
Source organism: Thermodesulfovibrionales bacterium (assembly GCA_046290845.1). Lineage (GTDB taxonomy): Bacteria > Nitrospirota > Thermodesulfovibrionia > Thermodesulfovibrionales > UBA9159 > JBBIPQ01. The sequence continues at coordinate 3,066 of JBKBUA010000075.1, read as the reverse complement.
TGCCCTTTTTAAGGAATATATTGCCGTTCTTAACATTACCAATCCTTATCTTCACTCCCATTAGGTCCTGAAGTATGGCAACAGGTCTCCTGTATCTTTCAGATCCCTCCCTTATGATCTCGATCGCCCTTCCGTGGCTTTCATAATCGCCGTGGGAAAAATTAAGCCTCGCCACATCCATCCCGTTTCTGATTAAGGAGAAGATCCTTTCCCTCGAGTCTGAGGATGGCCCGATGGTGCATATAACCTTTGCCCTCCTGTTCATTAATCCCCCCTCAATAATTCTAAGCAGCTGTCCTTTTTTGTTATCCTTATGTGACTCTTCCACTCCTTCTCCTTAGAAGGAAAATCAGACCTGTAATGGGCTCCAACACTGCCCTTCCTCATAATGGCAGCCTCTGTTATCATATTTGCCACGGTAAGCATGTTCTTTAACTCAAGACCCTCGCGATTGTTAAAATCCATATCGAGGATATAACGCCATTCATTGAGCCTCTCCCTCGCAATGCCCAATGATTCACCACATCTTATTATGCCCACCTTCTCCCACATGAGCCTCCTTAAGGATGCCCTTATCTCCTTCAGG
>JBKBUA010000075.1:0-2380 GCA_046290845.1 Thermodesulfovibrionales bacterium | reverse complement strand
GGTTTCAATTATATCATTGTTGTATGATCCCTTCGCCTCCTCAACCGCTGTCCTTCCTGCCCTTGCGCCATAAACGAGACCCTCGAGGAGGCTATTGCTTGCAAGCCTGTTTGCACCATGAACACCTGTACAGGCAACCTCTCCTGCTGCGTAAAGACCTTTGAGATTTGTCTTTCCATATATGTCGGTCTTAACCCCGCCCATAGTATAATGGGCAGCAGGAGAGACAGGTATCTTATCCTTTGTAACATCTATCCCGCAGGTAAGACAGGTGCTGTAGATGCGAGGGAATCTCTTTTTTATGAAGTCGCTATTCAGATGAGTAAGGTCAAGGTAAACAAAGTTACTCTTAGTCCTTACCATCTCTGATATTATAGCCCTTGACACAATATCCCTCGGTGCCAGTTCTGCTTGAGGGTGATAGTTCTTCATGAAGGCCTCGTCATTTATATTCCTGAGGATCGCTCCTTCTCCTCTCATCGCCTCGCTGAGGAGAAAATTTGGTGCCCCAGGTATATAAAGGCTCGTTGGGTGGAACTGAACGAATTCCATATCCTCCAGTATTGCTCCCGCCCTGAGGGCTATGGCCATACCATCACCTGTAGTGACAGGTGGATTGGTCGTCCTTTCATATAACTGACCAGCACCACCAGTGGCAAGTATAACAGCCCTCGAAAATATTGCTACCCTTTCACCCTCTCTTAAGACAAAGGCTCCGTGACACTCACCATCCTCAACGATCAGATCAATAGTAAAGGCAAAGGGATACTTCCTGATAGAACCAAAGGACCTCACCTTATTGAGAAGAACCCTCTCCAGTTCCCTCCCCGTGGAATCACCATGGGCATGGAGTATCCTCTTCTTTGTATGGGCAGCCTCCATTGTGAAGGAGAGTTTTGTGCCTTCTCTATCAAATTCAGCACCCCAGGATATTAACTCGATGATCCGGTCGGGCCCCTCCTCAACGAGGACCTTAACAGCCTCTTCCCTGCAAAGGCCATCACCTGCCCTTAAGGTATCCTCATAATGAATGCCTACCTCATCCTCATCACTTAATGCAACAGCAACACCACCCTGGGCATATTCTGTGCTGCTTTCTGTTGGAATATCCTTTGTTACTATAAGAACATTTCCATGTGGTGCCAGTTCGATGGCTGCCCTTAAGCCTGCAACGCCACTGCCTATGACGAGAAAATCTGTGAATTCCTTTTTCACTAATGGTGCACCTTTGAGTGACCACCTGCTATGACGTATATGCCGGTTGAATCGGTAAGATTCTCGATATAGCAGGTCTCCTCTTCTCTAATATGAATTGCCTGGCCTTCCCTTACTATCCCTGTGAAATCTCCAGTGACAGAAAAATCTCCCTTAATCGCCAGGAATAACTCCTCATGCCCTTCACCTGGTTTGATCTGGCGTCCTTTTTCAAAGGGAAGCATCTTTCCATAGATGAGATAACAGGCATGGCTGCCTGTGTCATTAAGACCGAGTATGTACTCGCCGGTCTCTTTTACCCTCTCCTTTATATCAAAAAGCCTCATGAGTTATGTATAATTATACCAGTAAAGCAAAGGTTTTAAAAATTTTTTAAGACTGTCCTGGAGGGAAACATGATTGAGGTTAAGGATATGACTATCGACGATCTGGAACAATTTATAGAACAGAAACTCCTTGAGGTCTTAGGAGACCCAGATGCTGGACTCCATTTACGAGAGGATTATAAGACAATACTCAGTGAACGACTAAAAAAACGGTCTAAACTCATATCTCATGAGGAGGTGTTAAAACAATTCCAATAAAATAGTGATTCATTCTGTAGGACATAGAAGAGATATATATAAGTTCTAAAGGAGGATTCATGAGAAAGGCAAAACTCGAGAGGAAGACAAAAGAAACGGATATCTCGATAGCTATTAACCTCGACGGAAAGGGTAAATATAATATCGCAACAACTATACCATTTCTCGATCACATGCTCAGTCTCTTCTCTTTTCATGGAAGGATTGACCTCGATGTGAAGGCTGTTGGGGATACAGAGATAGATTACCATCATCTAATGGAAGACCTGGGCATAGCCCTCGGCGATGCCTTCAAAGATGCCCTCGGTGAGAAGACAGGCATTAAAAGATATGGGAGTTCAATGGTGCCCATGGATGAGAGCCTTGCAAGGGTTATAATTGACTTAAGCGGGAGGCCCTATCTCGTCTATAAGGTCAGGCCTCCCCGTGGCTCCTTGCGTGGGCTTGAGATATCCCTCTTTGAGGACTTCTTCAGGGCACTATCAAACCATGCCATGATTAATCTCCATATAATCGTTGAGTATGGAAGGGACCTCCACCACATCTTCGAAGCCATATTCAAGGCCTTTGGAAGGGCAATG
>JBKBUA010000074.1:4146-10391 GCA_046290845.1 Thermodesulfovibrionales bacterium | reverse complement strand
GCAAGGATTGGAGCGATTCACAGCGTTGTCTTTGGCGGATTCAGTGCCCAGGGTGTAAGAGACAGGATTCAGGACTGCCAGGCAAAACTGCTTATCACTGCGGACAGGGGTGTAAGAGGCGGGAGGCTTGTACCCTTAAAGGCGAATGCTGACGTGGCATTACATGAATGCCCCTGTGTGGAAAAGGTTATAGTTGTGAAGAGGACTGACGGTATTGACATGGAACCTGGTAGGGATCTGTGGTGGCATGATGAGATCAATTCAAAGGACATAGAGAATTACTGTGACCCTGAGTGGATGGATGCAGAAGATCCCCTCTTCATTCTTTATACATCAGGCTCTACAGGTAAGCCAAAGGGAGTTCTCCATACAACAGGAGGCTATCTTCTCTTTACAAACCTGACATTTAAGTGGATCTTTGATTATCACGATGAGGATATCCATTTCTGCACTGCTGATATTGGCTGGGTTACGGGTCATAGTTATATATTATATGGTCCTTTGAGTGCCGGAGCTACGAGTCTGATGTTTGAAGGGATTCCAACATATCCTGACCCTGGAAGGTTCTGGGATATAGTGGACAAACACCAGGTTAGCATATTTTATACAGCACCAACAGCCATAAGGGCATTGATGAGAGAAGGAGAAGAATGGGTTACAAGGCACGATCTCTCCTCTCTCAGACTCCTTGGTACCGTAGGAGAGCCAATCAATCCCGAGGCATGGATGTGGTACCATACCCATGTTGGAAAGGGAAAATTGCCCATAGTTGATACCTGGTGGCAGACCGAGACAGGAGGAATACTGATAACCCCCTTACCCGGGGCAATGACATTGAAGCCTGGATCTGCCAACAGGCCTTTCCCTGGCGTTGTTCCTGCTGTATTGAATGAAAAAGGCGAAAGGGCTGGTGTCAATGAAGGTGGTTACCTCGTGATAGAAAAACCATGGCCAGGGATGATCAGGGGGACTTACGGAGACCCTGAGCACAAAAGGGTCAAGGAGGTCTATTTCACGAGATTCCCAGGAAAATACTTTACAGGGGACGGGGCGAGGGTTGATGAAGACGGAGATTACTGGCTCATGGGAAGGATAGATGATGTTATTAATGTATCAGGCCATAGGCTTGGAACCGCAGAGGTGGAATCTGCCCTTGTCAGCCATGAGGCTGTTGCAGAGGCTGCTGTTGTGGGATTTCCCCATGAGATTAAGGGTGAGGGTATTTATTGCTATGTGACCCTTAAGGAGGGTTACAAACCTTCTGATGAGTTGAAGAAGATACTTGTAGGTCATGTGAGAAGCGTTATCGGTCCTATCGCAACACCTGATAAGCTCCAGTTCGCCCCTGGACTTCCGAAGACGAGGAGTGGTAAGATTATGAGAAGGATACTGAGGAAGATTGCGAAGGGTGATGTGGAGGACCTCGGTGATACAAGCACCCTGGCAGACCCCTCTGTGGTGGATAATCTGTTGCAGGGGAGATTATAAAAATCGTATATAAGGAAGGTTCCGGACAGTCAAAATCCAGGAACCCAAGGCGTGTAGCCTGTAGTATCCCCACCGACCCCCTCCCTACAGTTGCTACACGCTTTTTTTAAAGGTCTGAAGTTTACAAGAGATGATAAGGGAATGTGGGATTGAGGAATAATGAAGGCTTTACTAATATCACGGCACGGAAATTCGAAATTTAGGAAGACTTATTCTTCCTTAATAAGAATTACTGCTCCTATGCTCTTCCGTTCGATTGTGCTAATGTGCCTCCTGCTTTCCTTCATTTCCGCTCATTCACTTGCATATAGTGAAGAGGGAAGGATTAGAACCGATGTTGCAAAGGATATTGACAGGGATAAAAACTATTCCCTTATCCTCTATGGAGCGAGACACGGGAATGATCTCGAATCAGTAGCAATCCTTGATATTGAAGGAGATGAATATGTCTTTGCACCCTATGCCCCTGATTTCGATTTCGAGATAGAGAGGGGACTGGATGCTTCTGCAGTTATTAAAAGGGCGGAGCAGTTTGTATCATGGCATCCACTCTATCATGGGTCAGAACTGAAGAAGATCGTACTTTCAGGAAGGGTTATTGGTTATGAATTGAGACCCCTCTATGATCCTCTGGCCTATGGACTGTCTGATGTCCTTGACATTGATTATAGATTAAGGGATAAGGAGGTGATTGTTAGGATTAGGTTACTACCACAGATAGAGAGGATGCTTCATGATGGAGAAAGGCGAAGGGAAGAAAGGTAAATCTCAGGCATTAAATTTACTTGATGTGTATCCCTTCGACAAGCTCACCCTTCGACAAGCTCAGGGTGACACTTTAAGGTGAAAGGGCTTTTCTAATCGCCTGTCCTAAGGTCTGCCTCGTAAAGGGCTTTTGAATGAATCCAATAGCACCATCTTTAATCAGTTTATCTATTCCTGCGAAGCCATTGTGGCTATAACCTGAATAGAGTATCACCTTTACATCCGGCTTTATTGTCTTGAGTATCTGAAAGACCTCACCACCTCCCATCTTTGGCATGATCATATCAAGAATAACAACCGAGATTTTATCCTTCATCTCCCTGAAGATCTGTATACCCTTATTCCCATCCTCTGCTGCAATAACAGTATATCCCAGTGGTTCGAGCATATCTGAGCAGAGGGATCTTATGTTAGCCTCATCATCAATGATCAGGACCGTCTCCTCTCCCCTTATATCCACTATCCCCCGTATCTCTTCTCCCCCTGTTAGATCACCAGTAACAGGGAGATAAATATTGAACCTTGTGCCTTTTCCTGGCTCACTGTAGAGATTTATGTATCCACCGTGATTCGTGATGATTGAATGGACTATATAAAGTCCCAAACCCGTCCCTTTCCCAGGGTCTTTTGTTGTAAAGAAGGGATCGAAGATCCTTCTCTGTGTCTCGGTATCAATACCCATACCTGTGTCAGAGACCGAGAGTTTCAAGAATCCACCTTTATCGAGAGGCAGTCCATTTGCAGCACCATTTTCGTTTCCAACAGTAGCTGTTTCTATCACGAGCCTTCCTCCCCCGGGCATGGCATCACGGGCATTTACAGCGAGGTTCATTATAACCTGCTGCATCTGGGCAGGGTCTGCCTTAATCAGGGGAAGGTTTTCCTTCAGATTTGTGATGATCTCGATATTCAATGGTATGCTTCTTCTTAGAAGGTCAAGGGAATTTCTGATGATCTCGTTCATATTAACAACCCTGACCTCCATCTTCTCCTTTCTCGTGACTGTGAGTATCTTGTTTGCAAGTTCTGCACCCCTGACCGCTGCATTATGAATAACAGAAATTGGTTTATATAGATTGTCCCCTTCCTTAACCTCTTCTAAGAGCAATTCTGAATAACCGAGTATTGCTGCCAGAAGGTTATTGAAGTCATGGGCGATGCCTCCTGCGAGGGTTCCGATTGCCTCCATCTTCTGTGCCCTCAGTAGTTGTTCATAGAGTTTCTTCTCCTGTGTAACATCTCTCTGAATCGAGACATAATTGAGACCATCCTCTGTCCTTACAGGAAAGATGACGGCGGAGGCATAATAGATTTCTCCATTTTTCTTTCTGTTTATGAATTCACCTCTCCAGACACTACCTTTTTTTATGGTATCCCAGAGACCCTTATAGAATTCTTCATCATGATAACCGCTTTTTAGGATGTTTGTCTTTTTCTTGATGACCTCTTTGCCTGAGTAACCTGTCAGTGTCTCAAAGGCAGGATTTGTATAGAGGATATGACCTTCTTCATCAGTAATCACGATATTATCAAAGGCTGAATCTATCACGGTCTTAAATTTTTTTAAATCCGAGATGTTTTCAGCCCTCTCAATGGCTATTGCAGCATCAGCACATATGGCCTTAAGCATGAATTCATCTTCCTCTGTAAACCCTCCGTCCTTATTTGCAAAATACAGGACAGCAACAGGTCGTCCATCGGAAGAGAATATAGGATAGCCGAGGAGGTTTTTAATTAAGGGATGTTTATCAGGGAACTTACCAGAAAAGGCAGGGTGGGCAGTTACATCTTCTATCCTGACAGGGGTGAGGGATAGCCTCATAAACTCAAGGATACCTTTCCCTTCTGGCAGCCGTCCTGGCGAGGTGATCTCTCCACGGGTGATCAATTTCTTGAACTTACCTTCTTCGGTATATAGACCGAGGGCAGCAAGATCAGCCCTTATAGAAGTTTTTGCGCAGTCAATTATAATATCGAGTGTTTCGTCAATTGAGTAAGACTCCTGGATGGATGTGGCTATATTGTGTAACGTCTGATACTGCTCTTTTTTTCTTTCAATACTCTTAATAGCGCTATTTATGGTATTCCCGATAATGTCGAGCTCTTGTACACCCGTTTCTCTGATCCCTCGTCCCTCTCTCACATCGGATATAATGTTATTTAGGGGCCTTTGGAGATTATTTTTAATGACCAAAAAGGTTATTAAGATAATAGATATGCAGCTAATAAAAATCGTTGGCACCATTATAGCAGTAGCTGTATCTTTCGATAACAAGTAAATAAACGGAATAAGAGGCTTTTCTATGAATACCACTTTAAAGTCCCATAATGGTACATTTATTACAGAGCCACCAATATGTGTGAAGGTCTTTTCAATATGAAAATCCCCATCCAGGGGCAGGTATGAAGTAAGTAATTCCGAAGTTTTATTATCCAGAGATGAGTAAATTATTGTTCCTTTTGTTTCAATAAATCCCTGAAGATTATTAGTAGTCCAGTATGCTATTATCTCATCTGATATAGCCCTTTTCTTTGCCTCAACTACTATCTCTTTGTTAAGGAGTTGAGATGTTGTAAGCTCATTTATGGCAGTATCAATTATCCTTTTTATCTCCGAAGAGTGTTTCGATATGATATATGTATGGTATTCCCAAAACACATTCCTTGAGACACTATAACCAATAAAAAGAAGAGACAGCATTATAATTGCGATAAATATGAGGAGAGGAGTAATTATCCTTAGTCTTATACTATTTCTGTTCATCATAATATTTTTTTAATGAGTTTTGAAGTTCTAAGATCCTTGTAATATAATCATCAGGGGGGATCGTAAATCCATACCTTAGTTCGGGATCCCAGTTTTTTATGATATTCCTGTCTGAGGGATTTCTTGAAGTTAATTTAATGAGTGCATTGATAAATTTTTTCTCCACATCAGTGTTAATATTGACAGTACAGAAACAATGATGAGGTATTGGTTCAGAGACCTTTAATATCCTGAACCCCAATCCCCTGAATTTTTCGAAAACTGATACCTTTATAGCCCCGGCTGACGCCTCATTTCTTGCAACAGCCCCTATTATCTTTTCATGGCTTTTCATAAATAATGGTTTTATCAGATTAATCGTTATTCCTTCATCCTCAAGCATTTTTCTCGGTACAATAGTTGAGGATGTTGAGTCTTTGTCGCCAAAGGCAAAGGTCTTTCCCCGTAGGTCCTTTAAAGAATTGATATTTCTGTTACCGGTGAAGATGATAGATTTATAGAAGGGTTTACCATCGGCTCCGAGGACAACGAGCAAAGGTCTTATCTTGCATCTTTCACGGGCAAGACCAAAGGGAATCGGGCCAAGATAGGCTATAGATACTTCATTCTTGCATATACCATCAATTATTGCATCATAACTGTGATACAATTTCAAATCCCACTTTAGACCTGTTTCCTTATTGAGATAAGATATAAAGGGTCTGTAAAAGTGCCATATCTTGTCCGGGGCATAGTAGGGAAGGATTCCAACATATAGTGTTTCTTCTGCGCCACAGGAAATGGCAATTAATGTAAAAATAACAAAGGTAATAATCAATAAGATTATCCTTCTCATATGTGTAGATACTTTAGACCAAGTAATAAAGAACTGTCAATTGTCCCGTCCCCATCTCAGAGGGTAAGGTGAAGAGGTGAAGTGGTGAAGAGGTGAAAAAAAACCATTCACCCACTCACCCATTTCACCTATTCACCCATTCACCCATTCACCCAAATAAGGTCACGCCCTTATTCTCTGAGATGGGTGCGGGATTGACAAGGAGAGGTCATTTAGGTTTTAATTTAAAAGTTAGGCGCGTAGCTCAGGGGGAGAGCGCTACCTTGACACGGTAGAGGTCGGCGGTTCGAAACCGCCCGTGCCTACCATTTCTCTTACTTCGAACCGATCTTTTGTACCCCAAATTGTTTGAAGTCCTTTAACCTATCGTGGTATATTATGTAATTATCT
>JBKBUA010000074.1:2808-4047 GCA_046290845.1 Thermodesulfovibrionales bacterium | reverse complement strand
ATGCATCCGTTACGCGTTACGTGTTACGGTATCGCAATATAAGGAGGTTTCGGTGCTCATTGTTCAGAAATATGGTGGCACCTCTGTCGCAAATGTTGAGAGAATAAAGGCGGTTGCTGAAAGGGTAGTTAGGGCTGCGAAGCAAGGGCATAAGGTTGTTGTTGTTGTCTCCGCAATGGCAGGCGAGACGGATAAGTTAATAGGCCTTGCACATCAGGTATCTTCCAACCCGAGTGAGAGGGAGATGGACCTGCTCCTTTCTTCAGGTGAAAGGATTACGAGCGCACTTACAGCAATGGCCATTGAGGAATTAGGGTTCAAGGCCAGGGCCTTTACAGGCAGACAGGTTGGTATTATAACCGACACGGTCCATACTAAGGCCAAGATAGAGAAGATTACAGGGGAGAGGGTGAAAAAGGCCCTTGATGAAGGATATATTGTTGTTGTGGCAGGCTTTCAGGGCATAACAGAGGGAGAGGATGTTACTACTCTCGGTAGAGGGGGTTCTGATTTATCAGCCGTAGCAATAGCCTCTGCGCTCAAGGCAGATCTCTGCGAGATCTATACTGATGTGGACGGTGTTTACACAACAGATCCCAATATCGTTCCCGAGGCAAGGAAACTTGACAGAATCTCCTATGAAGAAATGCTTGAACTTGCAAGTCTGGGGGCAAAGGTCCTTCAAACGAGGTCTGTAGAATTTGCGATGAAATACGATGTGCCTGTAGTGGTAAGGTCGAGTTTTAATGACAATCCTGGCACACTCGTTACAAAGGAGGATGAGGCAATGGAAAAGGTTGTTGTTTCAGGTGTTGCATATGATAAGAATCAGGCAAAGATAACTGTTATGGCTGTGCCTGATAAACCTGGCATAGCAGCAAGGCTCTTTAAGGGTATAGCTGATAACAATATTATTGTTGATATGATTGTTCAGAATGTTAGCAGTGATGGTGTCTCTACAGATATCTCCTTTACCGTACCAAAGACAGACAGTAAAAAGGCACTCACACTCACAGAAGAGATAGCTAAGGAATTAGGTGCTAAGGGTGTGACGATGAGGGAGGATATAGCAAAGATATCGATCGTTGGTGTTGGTATGAGGACCCATTCAGGTGTGGCAGCGCAGATGTTTGAAACCCTTGCAAAGCACGGCATAAATATTATGATGATCAGCACATCAGAGATAAAGGTATCCTGTGTTATTGAAGCAAAATATACAGAACTTGCTGTAAGGGTGTT
>JBKBUA010000074.1:1614-2710 GCA_046290845.1 Thermodesulfovibrionales bacterium | reverse complement strand
TCATGATGATCAGCACATCAGAGATAAAGGTATCCTGTGTTATTGAAGCAAAATATACAGAACTTGCTGTAAGGGTGTTGCATGACGCCTTTGGACTTGCTCAAGCAGGGTAGACTGAAGACCTGAGATGGAAAAGACTAAAGGAAAGATAGAGTTATATGATACAACCCTTAGGGACGGCTCACAGGCCGAGGAGGTATCCTTTTCTGTTGAGGACAAACTCAGGATTACAGAGAGGCTCGATGACTTTGGTATTCATTACATAGAAGGAGGCTGGCCCGGCTCTAATCCGAAAGATGCAGAGTATTTCAAGAGGGTTAGAAAGCTTCATCTATCCAATTCAACAGTAGTCGCCTTTGGAAGCACTCACAGACCGAGGCATCGTGTTGAAGAAGACCCAAATATCAAGTCCCTTCTTGATTCGAAGGCTTATGTTGTCACTATCTTTGGAAAGACCTGGGATTTTCATGTTACAGAGGCATTTAAGATTTCTCTTGATGAGAATGTACAGATAATATATGACTCTATATCTTATCTCAAGAGGCATGTTGATAAGGTGTTCTTTGATGCAGAACATTTCTTTGATGGATATAGAGATAATCCAGAATACGCTGTCAAATGTCTTTTATCTGCTCATGAGGCAGGTGCTGACCGCCTTGTCCTCTGTGATACAAATGGAGGGAGCCTTCCAGGTTATATCGAAAAGACGATAAAAGAGTTAAAAAAGGATGGGCGTCTCAATGTCCCTTTCGGTATACATGCCCACAATGACTCCGATTGTGCTGTTGCGAATTCCATTGTTGCTGTAGAACTCGGAGCGGTTCAGGTTCAGGGGACAATAAATGGTCTCGGCGAGAGGTGTGGAAATGCAAACCTATGCTCTATAATCCCAAATCTCCAGTTAAAGCTCGGTTATCATTGTCTCAAGGAAGAACAGTTGAGGATGTTGAGGGATGTATCGAGGTTTGTGAATGAGATAGCAAATCTGAGGCACTTTAAGAGGCAACCCTTTGTTGGTGACAGTGCCTTTGCCCATAAGGCAGGAGTCCATGTAAGTGCTGTACGGAAACGCCCCGAGACATATGAGCACATCAGG
>JBKBUA010000074.1:0-1516 GCA_046290845.1 Thermodesulfovibrionales bacterium | reverse complement strand
TGACAGTGCCTTTGCCCATAAGGCAGGAGTCCATGTAAGTGCTGTACGGAAACGCCCCGAGACATATGAGCACATCAGACCCGAACTCGTGGGTAATTCTCAGAGAGTTCTTGTATCTGACCTTGCAGGAAAGAGTAATATATTGAGGAAGGCCGCTGAGTTCGGAATAAAACTTGACCCGGATTCACCACAGGTTCAGGACATAGTGACGGAGTTAAAGGAATTAGAGAATCAGGGCTTTCAGTTTGAAGGTGCAGAGGCATCCTTCGAATTGCTTATGAAGAAGGCCCTTGGGCTTCATCGCCGTTTCTTTGACCTTATAGGTTTCAGGGTGATTGTAGAAAAGAGGAAGGAGAAGGAAGAACCACACAGCGAGGCAACGATAATGGTTAAGGTAGGAGGGCATATAGAACATACCGCTGCTATCGGCAATGGTCCTGTAAATGCGATTGATAATGCCCTGAGAAAGGCACTCGAGAAGTTTTATCCCCAACTTAAGGAGGTTAAGCTGCATGATTATAAGGTCAGAGTCTTGACAGCAGGAAAGGGGACATCTGCAAAGGTAAGGGTTTTGGTCGAATCAGGAGACGAGGAGAAGAGGTGGGGGACCGTTGGTGTCTCGGAAAATATAATCGAGGCCTCCTGGCAGGCCCTTGTTGACAGCATAGAGTATAAACTCCTCAGAGAGGAAGAAACGAAAAAATAAGTGAAGGGAGGAAGTAATTATGAATGTTTATTATGATAAGGATGCTGATCTAAGTGTTTTGAAGGGGAAAAAGATCGCTGTTATGGGATATGGAAGTCAGGGACATGCCCATGCAAATAATTTAAGGGATAGCGGGATGGATGTTATTGTTGGTCTCAGAAAGGGTGCGAGTTGGGATAAGGCTGCTACAGCAGGGTTTAATGTCATGACACCTTCAGAAGCTGCTAAGGTGGCAGATATAGTGATGATTCTGCTTCCTGATGAACTTCAGGCCGATTTCTATAATCGTGAGATTGCACCTAATATCAGGAGTGGCTCGTATATAACCTTTGCCCATGGATTTAATATACATTTTGGTCAGATCGTGCCAAGGTCGGACCTGAATGTCTTTATGGTAGCGCCGAAAGGACCGGGTCACCTTGTAAGGTCAGAATATACGAAGGGTAGCGGGGTACCTTGTCTTATTGCAATCCATCAGGATCCGACAGGAAACACAAAGGATGTGGCTCTTGCCTATGCCTCTGCAATAGGAGGTGGACGGGCAGGTATAATTGAGACTACCTTCAGGGAGGAGACCGAGACCGACCTTTTTGGTGAACAGGTTGTCCTTTGCGGAGGTCTGACAGCCCTGATTCAAGCAGGTTTCGAGACCCTCGTTGAGGCAGGGTATGCCCCTGAGATGGCCTATTTTGAATGTCTTCATGAGGTGAAGCTCATAGTGGACCTTATCTATGAAGGGGGAATCTCAAATATGAGATACTCAATAAGCAACACTGCCCAGTACGGTGACCTAACGAGGGGTCCGAGGGT
>JBKBUA010000073.1:8881-10565 GCA_046290845.1 Thermodesulfovibrionales bacterium | reverse complement strand
TTAATCATCATCCTATTATACAACAGGGACTGTCTCACAGGCTACTGGAAAACTCTGTTTTGAGTTATTGCTGGCATTTGACAATCCTCACCCCTTAATTGTAAATTTGATAGTGGCTGACATAAAGGGATCAATAGTAACAGAGGAGATACGAAGACGACTCTGCATCCTCTATTTTATCGTTACCCATCGATTAATCATTTGAAGATGTATCAAAACTTATTTAAAAAGATAAAGGAACGACTCTTAACAGGAATCAAGGAAATGCCTTCTTCTCCCACTTCAGGGAAGGCCCTTGGAAGGGGTGCGGCAGGAGACAAGACCTACCCTGTTGACAGGTTAGCAGAGGATATAATAATCTCTGAACTCGAGTTATCAGGAGAATCTTTCTCAATCATATCAGAGGAGTACGGGGTTATGGAGATTAAGGGCGGCGGAAGAAAGGTTCTCATAGACCCGATTGATGGCAGTAAGAATGCAATATCGGGGATACCTTTTTTCTGCTCATCAATCGCTATAGCTGATGGTGATAATATCGGAAGCATTGAAACCGCCTTTGTCTTAAACCTAATAAATGGTGACGAATTCTTTGCAGAAAGGGGAAGAGGAGCCTTTTTAAATGATAAAAGGATAAAGACCCAGGAAGATGATGAATTCTATTTAATAGCCTATGAGGCACAATCACCTAAAAAGGACATAGCAAGCATATTACCTCTTTTGTCAAAGGCCTTTAAGACGAGGTGCCTCGGTGCTACCGCCCTTGACCTTGCCTATCTTGCAAGAGGAGCGATCAGTGTCTTCGTAAATCCATCACTATCGAGAAGTTTTGACTTTGCAGGTGGCTATCTCCTCGTCAAAGAGGCAGGAGGGATATTCACTGATATAAAAGGCAATCCTGTTGAAGAGATAGAGATAGGATTGAAGAAAAGTTCCCCACTTTTGGCCTCTGGCAATATCAAGCTTCATGAGAGGTCGCTAAGATTATTGATGGGGTTTAAGTGATGGATATCAAAAAGATTCCATTGTGGAGCAATGATATAAAGTATGTCCTGCTCGATATGGATGGAACATTATTGGATAAATATTTCGATGATTATTTCTGGGAGCATCTCGTACCTGAAAAATATGCGGAGAAATATGACATGACCTTTGGAAAGGCTAAGGACATTCTGATGAAAAAATACAAGCACCATGAAGGAACATTGAACTGGACAGATATTGACTTTTGGTCAAGGGAATTAGACCTCGATATACCTGCCCTGAAGGAACAGATAAAACATCTCATTGAGGTACATCCTCATGTGGAAAAGTTCCTGAAGGAGTTAAAGAGACATAGGAAAAAGGTCTTCCTTGTGACAAACGCCCACTTTAAGGTCCTTGACCTGAAGATGAAGAAGACCGATATCGGAAAATACTTTGATGCCTGTATCACATCCTTTGACATGACCTATCCGAAGGAGGATATGCGTTTCTGGAAAAGGGCCGAAAAAAAACTTCAATTCGAAAAAGAAAAGACCCTCTTCATCGATGACACAGAAGAGATTTTGAGAACAGCGAGGGATTTCGGGATAAGGTATATAATCTATAAGGCAAAGGCTAACTCAAAGGAACATCCAAAGAGGTCAGAGGAATTCCCAACACTTTATGACTTTAAGGAATTATTTTCAGAGGGTAAAGATCGGCA
>JBKBUA010000073.1:0-8783 GCA_046290845.1 Thermodesulfovibrionales bacterium | reverse complement strand
AAGAGTGAATTACAACGATGCCATCTCATATCTTTATGGACTGCGGAAATTTGGTATCAAGCTCGGGCTTGATAACACCACAAGACTCCTCTCCATTCTCGGAGAGCCTCATAATAAATTCAGGACAATCCATGTAGCAGGCACTAATGGTAAGGGTTCCACCTCTGCCATGATAGCCTCGATGCTTCAGGCACATGGCTACAGGGTTGGTCTTTTCACATCTCCCCACCTTGTGAGTTTCACAGAGAGGATACGTATAAATAAAAGAGAGATAAAAGAAAGCGAGGTAATTAATCTTACCTCAGAGATAAAGGCACTGATCGAGATACTTGGAACAGACATTAGTCCCACTTTCTTTGAATTTATTACTGTCATGGCCCTTCTACACTTTTCAAGAAAGAATGTTGATTGGGCTGTAATAGAGACAGGTATGGGTGGAAGGCTCGATTCGACAAATGTCATAACACCAGATGTCACGGTCATAACAAAGATAGGTCTTGACCACAAAGAATTCCTCGGCAGTACCCTCAGGGCCATAGCCATCGAGAAGGCAGGGATAATAAAAGAGGGCATCCCTGTTATAACATCATCACAGGAGAAAGATGCTCTCGAGGTTATTGTAAGCAGGGCTGCTGAGATGAACTCTGATATACATATCTACGGCAAAAACTTTAGATCCACTCTCAAGAAGATGGATATCGAGGGAATAGAATTCGATTATTATGGAAAGGAATCTTTTAAAAACCTCTTCATACCTCTAACAGGGAAGCACCAACTCGAAAACGCCTCTGTGTCTATTAGGACCGTGGAGACTGTCCTCGGCATAGATATGAGTGTAGCATCAATAAAAAGAGGACTTTCAAACACGAGATGGCCAGGAAGGCTTGAGCTTATAAAAAGACAAACTGAACCCTTTGATATTCTTTTAGACGGCGCCCATAATCCAGCCGCCGCAGAGGCTTTAAGGGATGCCCTGTCTATGTGTTACAAAGATAGATATGAAAGGATAATCTTGATCCTTGGGATTATGGCTGATAAGGAGATAAAAGGGATAATGGCGCCTATCCTTCCTCTTTCTTCTTATACAATCTTTACAGCACCTGATTATAATAGGGCAGCCTCTCCTGAAATGCTTCTCGATATAGCCTTGAAGGATGGCTATGCCGGGGAATCCTCCCCCACAGTAAAGGAATCTATAACAAAGGCAATATCTCTGGCCAGTATACACTCGGGCCGTACACTCATTGTAATTACAGGCTCTTTTTATACAATAGGAGAGGCCTTAGAGCACCTCGGCAGAAAAGGCGTACTTACAAGATTGAGGGAATCAAGGTGACAAAAAACATACAACCTGCCTTTTTCACCCTGCATCTCAAACCCTGCCCCCTGTTTTTTTTGTTTACCTCCATTGTTATACTGCTATTTTTCACACAGATTGCCTCTGCTGATATGGTTGTGGAATCTGACATTCTCGAATATGATGCAAATACAACCACTTATAAAGCAACAGGGAAGGTAAAGATTATAAAAGACGCTGCCACGATAAACGCCGATGTAGTCACTTACAATGAAAAAACCGCGGATGTTTCTGCTGATGGCAATGTCCTTTATCTTGACCCTGATGTGAGGATCAGGGCATCAAGGGCTTTCTTTAATCTCGAAAAGAATACAGGCAAGTTAATTGAGGCTGAGATATTCTATAAAAAGGACAACTACCATATCAAGGGTGCAGAGATGGAAAAGACTTCTGAAAAGGAGTATTTCTTGAAGGGTGCATCCTTCACTACCTGTGATGCGCCTTTGCCTGCCTGGTGCTTTAAGGGAAGGGATGTTCATATCATCCTGGAGGAGACCCTCAAGGCCAGAGATGTGACATTCCATGTAAAAAATCTCCCTGTGCTTTACTCTCCCTATCTCACAGCACCCTTGAAGGATAGAAAGACAGGCCTCCTATTGCCTTCCATCGGCTTTGTGGAATCTAAGGGGCTTCATTATGAACAACCCTTTTACTGGGCGATATCAGATAACAGGGATGCCACCCTCACATTGGACATGTATGGCAAAAGGGCGATTGGTGAGGGTCTTGAATACAGGCACATAGAACAGAGTGGATTAAAGGGTAATTACTGGATCTATCACTTAAGAGACGAGAAGTTTAATAGTGATTTCTGGGACATAAAGGCCCTCTTCGACAAAAGGGATGGTGATATCACGGCCTTTCTGAATCTCAATTATATTAATTCCCTTCTCTATTACAGAGAATACAATCCTTATGTAAACTCGAGGAAGGCCTTCCTCGACCCTGCCTCCTACCTCAATGCTACAACAGGGAGATTCTATGAATCAACGGCAGAAGTCAAATACAGGATCGGATATTCATCCTTATCATTTCAATCACGCTACCTAATCGACCTCAAGGAAGGAGTAGATCAGTCAACAATTCTCCAGAGACTTCCCGAGATTAGTTATTTCAGGTATCCTGAAAGGATCGGCCCCGTAACATTTACGATCAGCTCATCAGCAACCAATTTCTGGAGAGAGGAAGGTGCAAGGGGACAGAGGATAGATCTCTATCCTAAATTCCTTTTTTCATCAGGGGATAAGGTCATTGTCACACATGCCCTCGGATTAAGGGCAACGGCATACCTGTTGAACAGGGCAGAAGATTCTTCAGATACTATAAGAACAGGATTTGATTATTCTGTCACAGCATTGATGAGATTAGAAAAGAGATACAGAAACTTCACCCATGCGATCGAACCATCAATAGATTATATCTTTATACCATCTATAAGATCAGATGTCCCATTCTTTGATGCCACTGAGATGTACAAGAAGACATCTCTAATAAACCTTTCCCTCATGAACAGATTCCTTTCGAGCAGGGGTGAATTCCTGACCCTGAGAATCACACAGCCCTTTGATACTTACAGAGGGGATCGACCCAGGCTGCCCCTTCGGATAGAGGCATCAATAAAGGGACCTCTAACAATGAGGGGTGAACTATCCTATGATCCTGCTCCTGGCACGATTGAAGACCTGAATTCTGACCTTTCGTTAAATCTTTCAAATCTGTGGGTCTCAATAGGTCAGCGATACAAAAAAACAGAGGATATACTCTATTATTCCTTTGGACTGAAGTGGAACCCCCCTTTAAAGAGCCTCTCCTACGAAGGCTATTTCTGGTATGATGCAAAGACAGGGAATACAAAGAATATAATCGCAAGGATAAATTATCAGAAGCAGTGCTGGGGGGTATCCGCAATAGTGACAAAGAGGGAAAGGGATTATAGTTTCTCTCTCCTATTCAATCTCCTCAATATAGGAACGGTTAAGATCTGAAAATAAATTCAAATATTGCAAAAAAATTAGCCTGACATTTGGTGCGCCCGTGCGACGACTGCAAAGTGCGACCGAGCGAGTGCGACTGTCGCACTATCGCACTATCGCCTTAAGCCCATTCACCCATTTATTTGAGGCATGCCAGCATCCGAATTTATGCAACTGGTGGGTATTGTCTCTGATTCTTTTTGCTTTCTCTCTATCTTAATCTTTTAGCCTCGACTGCTCTATTTTTCCCGTCAAAAGAGGCGTAGCCGATTTTATCGCCTTTCTTGTCATAGAATTCGTAATTTATGGCAACCAACTCTCCTTCTTTATAAGAGTATTCTGCCTTTACAGAACCGTTTTCAGTTGAAACAATCTTTGTCCATGTTAGGGTTCTTTCAGTTCCACGCTGTTCAATCCTTCCAATCCAATCTCTGTTTACAGGGTCAGTTATTCTTCCTGGGTCAAATCCCATGGATGCTGCCTGCTCAGGAGTGGGAAGATGCCTTCCACAAAAATCTATGCTCCTGCCACCTCTTCCAGATGCTGATTCTGAGGGATTAGTAATGGTCCCGCCTTTATCTATTTTTGAACTTTTTTCCTTCTCGTAGCCTGACTTTATAGCTTCTCCTGGATAGGTTTTGGATGGTTGCATTCCTTTGTCTAAACCTTTTCCCCCAATCTGCTCTTGCTTACCAATTTTCCCTTTTTTCTCTTTAGATGTGTCTAATTGACCTGGACATCTTCTTCTTAGTTCATCAGCCTTCTCACATACAGGACTGTCGCAAGAGACAATTTCAGGATTCGGAGTGTATATTGAGTTTTTTATCCATTCCTTTCTGCCTTCAGGATATTCGGAGGATCTGACGGCACCTTTCGCAAATTCCTGCCATGCCTGACGGTCTAAGTTGTCATCATTCCGTCCAATTACCCATCCTGTATGGATATCTTCCGCCAATCTATCAAGTTGTTCTTTTGTAGGATTTTCAGAATTTTTTACTTCTTCCATATCTCTTCTTGTTCTTTCATCATTTATTTCCCTTGCATTTTCTAAGTGCTTTTCAGCTGATTGAGTATCGTTGTTGAGAAAGTCATTCATTGCAGAATCCATTTCTTTTATTATTTCTTTGTTTTCTTCTTCTCTATTGCTTTCTCCCTCCATTATCTGTCCCTGCCTTCCGATAGAAACCGATGGCTTTCCCTGTAGCCTCCCAAGGGAAATGTCCTTTGGACTATACTTCTTCATTCCGCCCATTGTCTTTTCAACACCCTGACAGGGATCATTTCCGATCGCAGGGGCTGAAAAACCAATGGAAAAGATTGCCCTTCCAACTTCATTTCGTGCTTCCTCTTTTTTAACATTCTCTTTTCTGTAAAGTTTCTCCTGCGTCTTTTTGTAGAATTCTTGCTGCCCCTGCAAATAATCAACAACTGAGAAAAATAGCATAAAAGTTAACAAGCTAATTAAGATTTTTTTAGGCATTCCTTTACCTCCATCCTCATAATTTTACCCTTTTATTTCTTATAATACCCCATATCTATTTTGCTTTAGCTGGAGCCTGTTTGAACTTTAGAGGGGCTATTTCAAACAAAATTCCATGATGCCTCTCGCCCCAGTAGCTGGTATCTCCAACGGACCTTACTTCTTCCGCTTCTTGACCTGCTGTAGTCCCAACGAAACTCCGTGTTACAGGGTCATAACAGAGCTCAACTTTATTCCAAGCACCTGGCGCAAAATCAAGGGTATTATTAAATTCCAATGTCCCAATCTTATACTTTTCCTTTACTTCAATACTAATTGGAACTTTCTTATAAGAGAGAAGCGGTATCTCAAATACTTGGTCTTCATATTCTCCTATTGCATCTCCCCATATCCCGCTTTTATTATAATCTTTCAGAGTTTTTGTATATACATTTCCATCAATATCTACAATAAGATCATAACTTACAGGTTCAATATCAAGTTTTTCATTTCTGTAGGTATAGGGAGTAATCCCTACAATCTTCTTGATCTTTAAGTATGCATGATGGTCCTTTTCAGCAGGAATTGAGGTACTGTAAGAGAAGTTTGGGCTACTAATTGAATACCCATCAAAGCCGAAAATCTCTGCTTCAAATTTTTTTGTATACCTCCATAGATCAATCTCAGCATAAATAGATAGTTTGCCCCTTAAAAGTGTTCCCTTATCTGTTGTTCCATTAGCAGACAAATTAAAATAGCTGGGCGAAGAGGATGCTACTAATTTAGCAACAGCATCCAGGTTTGTCGAATAATCAATAACAACAAGACTTGCATCAACACCGGCTGATGCTATCTTCACATCTGCTTTAACATCTCCATCAGCTTTAGCATATATACCAATGCGCAAACTTTCTTCCGCAGATGAAGGAGCAAATTTTCCATTAGTTTGCATATTAGCATATCCCTTAAAGCCAAGAGTTCCAGTGACATTAAAAAGGTCTAAAAATGAAATTTTTATTTTTTCGTTCCAAGCCAAATCGTACTGGGATTCGCGAGAGACTGTTCCCTGTAAAAGTTGACTAAAGAATCTATATCCTTGCGATTCACCAATAAGAGTACTGCCACTTTTATAAATTTTTAAAACATTTATCTTATACCCAAGGAATGAAACCTCGGTCTCAAAAAGTGGTTCAACACTCAATAGATTTTCCTCTCCTTTAATCCTCATATCTGCAGTGAGATTAATCCCAAAATCGTTATTGCCAAATGATTGAGACCAATTTCTATCCCAGTTAAGAGGGACAAAATCCCTTGGACCACCTTCTGATGGAGTATGCCCTTCTGAGTAACCCTCACAGACTACTTGGGGTGGCAAAGGTATTCTTACCCTTTGAAGAAAATCTTTTGAAAACATCTCCTTCTGAAGTTTAACCTGTTCATAGGGATAAATGTATTTAATCTTAATAGGTTCTTCATTCCGTAGAGTGTAGCCTAATTTGTTGAGTTTGGATTCCAGCTCATTAACTTCTTTTAAAAATTCTTCAACTTTCAAGGTTTTTCCATTTTTTAGTGTAACTGTGTCTTGTGTGACTGGAATGTTAAAATAAGAACGATTGAAAGGAATAAACTTAATTGGTGGTCTTTTTTCAATTAAAAATTTTTCAGGTGGAATAAAAATCTTTGCTTCCTTTTCTATCTTTTCTATAGTCCCCTCAGGAATCTTTGGAAGGCATTTTGGTTTAAAACTTTTCTTAAAATCACTATGTGGATGACATTCGTTCTGCTGATTATAGGGAGTTTGATTGTAAATTGCAAGAGAGGCATAGATTACCGCATCTCTACATTGCAATGGCTCCTTTGAACTCCACCCCCAAACATCAACAAATCCTTTCTTTAAATCATTTTCTGTCACAACAAAGCCTATGACTTGAAATCCACTATACTCGTAGGGAGAAAAAGCAGGTGTTGGTCCGTAATACTCTAAAAGATTGGTTTCTGTTTCAGAATACTTGATTCCTATCAGTCTTAGGGACATTGTTTTTGACCAGAATTTCGTTGGCTCACCTGTAGGTCCTTCAAAGGCACAGTCGCATAGTTTTTGCCCAGGAGCACCAGGAATTATAGTCTTCTTTGTGAACTTAACTCTCACACCAACGGATAACTTTTCTCCCTGTTGAGGTTCTTTAGAAAATAGAATATCTTGGACTTCTGCACACCAGTAGGTTTTCCCAGGAATCGGTGGTTTTACTTGCATAGGAATTTGTGGTTTCATCTGGGCAAATGAGAGAAACGGAAGAACAAAAAAACTGATCAGATAAAATAGTAAAATTCTCATTTTCATGATTTAATCTACTCCTTTCAAAATGCAAAAATTAGGAACTTGAATAGGAGCTTGTCCCTTTTTTAGTTGAAGTGAAGAAGGACTCGCTCTATTCATTAATATCATATTTAAGCAACCTCATTTAACCTTTTTGGGTTAACTCTTCCCTTGCTACTTCCATGTCTATTGCTTCTGCAAAAAACTGCATCTCTCTGTAGCCCTTTATCTTCCTGAACTTCGTCCTCTTGTGAACTTGACACCTCTGAACCAATGCTCGCTTGCCAAAATTCCTCCTCACCGCAGACCTCAATGCCTTAGAACCGTCAAGAACAAATAGATAATTTCTCTCTATATCCAAACCCCTCGTCTATAGATCATCCAGAAGTCCAAGATAGACATCATGTACTCAGTGGCCCCTTGTGTATTGTTACAATGTCTTAGAAGATTTCAGTTTTTCTATAACACTCTCGAGTATCGTAATTGATTCTGAAAGTGTAACGCGGTCTGTATTTATCACAACTTCGGGATTCAATGGCTCCTCATAGGGGACAGTCACGCCAGGGACGGGCCAACCTGCCCTTCCCTTTTCATAGATATCCCTCGGTGCTCCATGGGTCTCGAGCCTGAACCTTTCCCTTTCAATACACATTTCGATAGGACACCTGAGATAGACCTCTCCAAATCTATCGATCAGGCCTCTGGCAAGGTCCCTCCATCTCCTCATGTTACCTGTTGCATCAATTATCACATCATGACCGTTCTTAACAAGCATGTAGGCAATATAGACAAGACATCTATAAACGATCTCCCTCTCGGTCTCTGAATAGGTAGGCTCAGGGGTAACGATTTTTCTAAGGTCATCCATTCTCAAGATGATAAAATCAGGATGTCTATTCTTTAACTCTTCAGCTATTGTGCTTTTTCCGCTTCCTGGCAGTCCTGTTATCCACAATGCTATATTCATGGCCTTCCC
The DNA here is from genome assembly GCA_046290845.1 of Thermodesulfovibrionales bacterium. Lineage (GTDB taxonomy): Bacteria > Nitrospirota > Thermodesulfovibrionia > Thermodesulfovibrionales > UBA9159 > JBBIPQ01. The sequence continues at coordinate 701 of JBKBUA010000073.1, read as the reverse complement.
ATGATCTGCACATACCTGGCAATACCATTCCTGGTTATAAGCCCCTCAACCCTTCCGTCCTTCAGGACAACAAGTCTCCCTGTATCTTCACTTATCATTATCTCGAGGGCCTTCAATGCATCATCATCCTCAGAGATCTGCCATTTTTTATTGTGGGGCGAGAAGATCTCTGAGACCATAACCTCCTGCCACCTCTCCCTCGGAACATTCCTTATCTCCTTCAATGTAAGAAAACCGAGTAGATTTCCATCTCTTACAACGGGAAAACCTCCATAACCAAATTTCAAGAAATACTCATTGACAGCCCTGTCGACATTAATATCCGGAGGTAGCGTAATGACATCCCTCACCATTATATTCCTCACCTTAACCCCTTTAAGCGTCTCCTCGAGGCTTGCTTGCTGATAACTCGTCTGTGCTGCGGTATGGAGAAACCAGCCAATGAGCATTATCCAAAGTCCACCTGTAAATCCTGTCAGGAGTGAGAATATCCCGAAGATGATAAAGAATATGGCTATCCTCTGACCCATAATCGATGCCTTTCTCGTGGCATAAAAGAAGTCCCTTGATCGCTGCCATAAAAAGGCCCTTAAAACCCTTCCTCCGTCCATTGGAAATCCAGGGATGAGGTTAAAGATGCCGAGAACAAGGTTGAGCCTGAAGAGGTAAATAAATAGAGCCTTTGCAATCTGACCTAAGGA
>JBKBUA010000072.1:5583-10897 GCA_046290845.1 Thermodesulfovibrionales bacterium | reverse complement strand
TGGACCTCATCACAAACCTTTACACATCTGCCGCAGAGTATGCATTTCTCCAGGTCCCTTTCAATAAAGGGATTACCGTCCCTCTTTGTGTATCTTCTCCTTTCGCCCTCGAATCTGTTTTCCCTAAGTCCATAAAAATAGGCAAGCTCCTGTAATGTGCAATCCCCTGCCTTCTCACAGACCATGCAGTCATTTGGATGGTCTGAGAGTATCAGTTCAAGAACTGTCCTTCTAAGTTCCTCAATCAATGGAGTGGATGTCAGTACCTCCATGCCTTCGCTAACAGGGGTAGTGCAAGATGTGACAGGCCTCGCTATTCCCTTTATCTCCACAAGGCAGAGTCTGCAACCCCCAAAGGGAGTGAGTTTTGGATGATGACAAAGGGTGGGGATAGGAATATCATACATCCTTGCCGCATCAAGGACCGTTATTCCCTCCGGCACATCAATGGTCCTTCCGTCTATGGTTATCTTGAGCATATCTACTCCTTTAATCCTTTCTTACTGCATCGAATTTACATACATCGAAACAGGCACCACATTTTATACATAGTTCAGGATTTATCCTGTGAGGTTTCTTCTTCTCACCTGTGATGGCCCCTACAGGACAGGCCCTTAAACAGGCGCCACAGCCCTTACAGAATTCCTCAATTATATAAAAGGTCAATAAGTCCTTGCATACCTTTGCAGGGCATTTTTTATCCCTAATATGAGCCTCATACTCATCCCTGAAATATCTTATAGTACTCAAAACAGGATTCGGAGCGGTCTGACCCAGACCACAGAGGGAGGCAAGTTTCACATCTCTACTGAGTTTTTCAAGTAACTCTATATCACCTTCCCTTCCCTGTCCTTTCGTTATCCTGTCCAGTATCTCCAAGAGTCTCTTGGTCCCAATTCTACAGGGTACGCATTTCCCGCATGACTCTGCCTGGGTAAATTCGAGGAAGAACTTTGCTATGTTAACCATGCAGTCTGTTTCATCAAGGACTACCATTCCACCTGAGCCTATAATAGAACCAACCTTAGCAAAGGACTCGTAATCCACAGGGGTATCGAGTAATGTGGCAGGGATGCAACCACCGGAGGGTCCACCTGTTTGAACAGCCTTAAACTTCTTATCACCTATAATACCGCCGCCAATATCGTATATTATCTCACCGAGCCTTATGCCCATGGGTACCTCAATAAGACCTGTATTCTTCACCTTTCCTGTAAGGGCAAAGACCTTAGTGCCTTTGGACTTCTCTGTGCCGACCGAGGCATACCAGGTAGCACCGTTTCTTATTATATAAGGTATATTTGAAAGGGTCTCGACATTGTTTATCACTGTTGGCCTTCCCCATAGGCCTTTCTGAACAGGGAAAGGTGGTTTTGCCCTCGGCATCCCCCTCTGACCCTCAATGGAGGCAATGAGGGCCGTTTCTTCACCGCAGACAAAGGCACCTGCCCCTAACTTTATCTTTATATCAAAATCAAAATTGTAGCCCATTATGCCCTTACCGAGGAATCCCCGTTCCCTTGCCTGTGAGATAGCAAGATTCAGTCTATCCACTGCGTGGGGATACTCAGCCCTTATATACACATATCCATGGTTTGAGCCAACAGCATAACCTGCTATAAGCATACCTTCAATAACAGAATGGGGGTTACCTTCGATTATTGACCTGTCCATGAAGGCACCAGGGTCTCCTTCATCAGCATTACAGATTATGTATTTTACATCTCCTGGTTGTTTACGACCTGCCTCCCATTTGACACCTGTCGGGAACCCTGCTCCGCCTCTTCCACGAAGTCCGGATGCCTTTATCTCCTCTATAACCGCCTCAGGGGTCATCTCTGATAATACTTTTTTAATCCCTGTATAACCTCCGACATCGATATAGGCCTGTATGTCTTCGGGATCAATGGTGCCACAGTCTTTTAGCAGGATCTTCTTCTGCTTTTGGTGAAAGGCATAGTAAGAGTCATCTATCAGCCATTCCTCAACAGGTTTACCTTTAATGAGATGGTCAACTACGATCCTCTTTGCCATCTCGGGCTTTATCCCCTGATAGGTAACGCTCTTTCCCCTGTCAACGACATCGACAAGGACATCTCTTGCACAAAAGCCTCGACAGCCAACCTTCTGATAATGACAGGTGAAGTCGAGTTCCACATCCACACAGAAATCATTGATAGCCTTTTTAAAGGCCTCGATGACCTCCTTGCCACCCGCGGCAAGACCGCCTGTGCCTATACAAACCCTTACAACAACCTTCCTGAGATTATTTTCCTCCACCTTCTCCCTCTTTAATCAACTTCTTTATAAGCTTTGATGAGCTATCTACAGTCATCTCGGAATGAACCCTATCATTCACTATGACAACAGGAGCAAGGCTACAGGCTCCAACACACCTTACAACCTCGAGTGTAAAATTACCATCCGGTGTTGTCTCTCCTTCAGAGGTAAGACCAAGGTCCCTCTGAATCCTCTCAACTATCTTTGAGCCTCCCTTAACATGGCAGGCAGTACCACAACAGACAGAGATTATATTTTTCCCTCGGGGCTTTAAATGAAACTGGGCGTAAAAAGTGGCTACGCCGAAGAACCTGCTCGGTGGTAGATCGAGCCTCTCAGAAAACCAGTTTACAGCTTCTTCTGGTATATAGCCGAACTCAGCCTGGATATCCTGAAGAAGGGATATGAGATTACCCTCTCCCTTCTCATACCTGTCAAGAATGCTGTAAAAACTCTCTTCCATAGTTCCCAATCAATAGTTCACCAATGCCTTAAGAAACCTCTCGTTCATGAGTCTTATATTTCTGCTCAATATAAGAACCAGTTTTTTAAGGATCTCACTGGCAAGTAAAAGGTCCTCCGTTTCTATCCTCTGAAAATCTTCTACAGAGAGAAAATAAACCGAGACATTTTCGGTCGCCACCGCCTTTGCCTCGTGTTTTCTATTTTCTATTATTGAGAGTTCTCCACAAAAATTTCCAGGACCAAAATGGGCAATTGTCTGCCTCCAACCATCAGGGGTGGCCTTTGTAATCTCTATCTTACCCGAATTGATAAGGTATATACCTCGGGCTTCATCACCTTCACCGAAAAGTGTCTCTCCCTTTTTGAAATTGAGTATCCGTAACCTTTGAGCAATCTTTTCCAGTGATCTATTATCAAGGTCCTCAAAGAGAACCTGTCTTCTTAAATCCTCAATGGATACCATTTACCCCTCCAGGTCTAAAGCGCCGCACCTACCATACTCTCGGTCTCTTTAAGCCATAACAATCTTGAACCATTTATAACAGAGGCGTTCAATTGACCAATCATATCAGAAGGAGATACATCAAACCCTTCCTCCTTCATGAAGGGATTGAATGACACCTTTGCCTTCACCTTTGCAAGCTTCTTAACCTCTGTATCCTTACCCTCTTTGATTTTAACTCCCATAGCTTTTGCTAACCTTAAGAATATCTCCCTGTGAGGAAGGGACTCTCCAGCAGGCTCTACGGCCCTGCAGAGGTTTTTCAGCCTTCCAAGATAGTCAACCATTGTTCCTGAGACCTCGAGATAGGTTGATGAGGGTAAAACAAGATCTGCCTTCTTCGCCAGTTCTGTTAAATGGGAATGCTGAACTATCATAAAATCTGTATCAGGTCTCTCATTTAGTGGAACCTCTCCAACCACATATAATAACCCTGTCTTATTCGATACCATATCCTTGTATCCCATCCCTTCACTTACAAGCCCCATAAGGAGGACGCCCTTTGCATTGCTCTCTATCGGAATCGATACAACAGAGCCCTTAATCAATGATAGGTTTGCTGATGCCTTATACATTGATGGCGAAGAAAGGACTACAGGACTCTTTGAATCTGCATAAAGAGATGCAGCCTTCTCGATCTCTTCTGTTACTTCAGAATCAGATACAGCATTGATTACCTTTTTGTCAGCAGAAAGTCCCTTATCAATCAGGGCCTTTGCAATTCCTGACAATATTGAAACCTCATTACCAACAAGATTTATGGCTGCTACAGAGGCAATATCAGGTGATTCAGAATTTATCGTTATGAGCCTTGCACCTGTCTTTATGCGCCTTCTAACTATAGCATCCAGGGCAGGGAGTATCCTCTTCCACTGTGAGGGATTAAGGTCAACTAAAACAAAAAGGTCTGCTGAATCGAGGTCGGCCCCTCTTGAGATAAGATTATCATAATTCCCATAAAGGCTTACTGTTGTATCGAGATTCTTTGTCTTAACAACATCGCTTGCAAACCTCTTTAATGTCAAGGCATCCTCGTTCAGGATGCCACCTGTTGCTATGAACCCTGCCCTCTCACCCGCCTTTGAGAGATGCTCAGCAGCTATCTTCAGAGCATCTTCCCAGGTTGTCTCGATGAGCTCACCATTAACACGCTTCATCGGTGCAGTTACCCTCGTGTCTGCCTCAATACAGTCAAAGCCAAACCTCCCATAGGCACAGATATATCTCTCGGCAGAGCCATCTAATGCTCCAGCATTTATCTTCATTACCCTGCCTTCCTTTGTGCTAACCGTTATATCGCAACCATTTCCACAAAGCAAACATGCGGAATTAATCTTTTCATAATCCCATTCTCTTCCCTTCCTCCATCTATCAGCCTCAAGTATCGCATTAACAGGGCAGACATCTATACAACTGCCGCAGAAGGTGCAACCTGACTCCTGCAAAGGCCTGTCATTTGCAGTCGTAACCTTTGAACCAACACCCCTACCCATGAAATCGAGCACATTTGTATCCTGACTCTTACATATCCTTACACACCGTCCACAGAGAATACAGTAATCAGGGTCTCTTTTAATGAAGGGATTACCCTCCTCTGGAGAGAAACCAAACTTCTTTCTCGTAAAACTCGATTCCTTTATCTCGAAGTCATAGGCATACTTCTGGAGGTTGCAGACCCCAGCCTTTGTACAGGTCATGCAATCGAGGGGATGCATCGAAAGTATAAGGTCTATAACAAATTTTCTGACCTCCTCAACCTTCTCTGTCTTTGTATGAACTACCATCCCTTCCTTTACCTTCGTAGTACAAGCAATCACAGGCGTCTTCATGCCCTCGATCTCAACAAGGCACATCCTGCAGGCGCCTATCCCTTTCATCCCCTTGAGGTAGCAGAGATTGGGTATATGAATCCCAGCAATTTCAGCAGCATCGATAAGATTCATGCCCTCCGCTGCCTTCACATCCTTTCCGTCTATCTTCAGGTTAATCATGTTTGCCATTTAAGCCTCCTCAGATTAAGATTCAAGAATTTATGAATTATTATTCCTAATGCTTATACACCCACAG
>JBKBUA010000072.1:3057-5485 GCA_046290845.1 Thermodesulfovibrionales bacterium | reverse complement strand
TAGAAATTCCTTAATATAATAAAGAGACCTCTGGACAGGGCATCTTATCTCCTCTGCGAGTTTCTTTATGTCCTCAACCTTTAATTCCTTAACCTCTGTCATAGGAACTCCTAATAAATATCCTCGGCCATGTAAATGACCTCTGGCAGTAAATATGAGACAAGGTCCCTGTAAGAGACCATTCCGATCACCTTTTCATCCTCTGTAACAGGTAAATGCCTTATCTTCTTTTCTGACATGAGATGAACAGCTACGCTTATATCTGTTGAGGCATCGAGTGTTATAGGTTTTGGTGTCATCACATTCTGCATCTTTTCTTCATTCATCGGCACCTTCTTCGCCAAGCAATGCATGAGGTCTCTTTCTGTAAAGATGCCTGCGAGTTTTTCATCCTTATCAAGAACGAGTATAGAACCTACATTATTTGTATCCATTATAGATATGGCATCAGCAACTATGCAGTCTGTCTTACAGGTAACCATCTTTGATGGTTTTGTTGTTAATAAATCCTTTAAGGTCATCTTTGCTCTCCTTTCGAGGATTTCAATCCTCTCTGTAGGGATCCTGAATTGCTCTTCGAGCTTTATTATACTTCTTTTTCTTATCTTAACAGCACCGATAGGGCAAGCATAGTAACAGGCCTTACACTGCTGGCAGTAATCACGGTCAATTACATATCTGTCCTTTGTCTCTATAACCGCTCCATAGGCACAGGCCTGTTTGCAGAGGCCGCACCTGAAACACTCCGCCTGGTTTATCACAAATACACCTGTTCCTTTGCATACATTTGCCCTGCAGTAGTTGTCGTATATATGCTCTTCGTACTCCTCCCTGAAGTATTTAATAGTGCTCAAGACAGGGTTTGGTGCACTCTGACCGAGACCGCATAATGAACCCTTTTGAACGAGCTTCCCAAGCTCTAAAAGCCTTTCTATATCACCATGTTGGCCTTTACCCTGCGTAATCCTTTCCAGTATCTGGAGCATCTGATAGGTACCGAGTCTACAAGGTGGACATTTACCGCATGATTCAGATTGGCAGAAGGAGAGAAAATACCTGGCCACATCAACCATGCAGGTATCCTCATCCATAACAACCATACCGCCTGAACCCATCATAGAACCAACAGATGTTAAAGAATCAAAATCAACCTTCAGGTCAAGGTATTTTTCAGGAATGCATCCACCTGAGGGACCTCCTGTCTGAACAGCCTTAAACTTCTTACCACCCATTATGCCACCGCCAATATCAAAGATAATCTCCCTCAGTGTAATTCCCATGGGTACCTCAACAAGACCTGTGTTAACAACCTTTCCTGTGAGTGCAAAGACCTTAGTTCCCGGGGATGTCTCTGTACCAATGCTCCTAAACCAATCTGCCCCTTTTTCAATTATTGGAGGCACACAGGCATAGGTCTCTATATTATTAAGGTTCGACGGATAACCCCATACGCCACCACCTGGTTCAGAAAGCCTCGGTGGTCTCGGCCTCGGGAATCCCCTTTCACCCTCAATTGAGGCAATGAGGGCGGTAGACTCACCACAGACAAAGGCACCTGCTCCTTCCCTAACATCTAAATAAAAATTAAAGTCTGTGCCAAGTATATTTTTGCCGAGGAGACCCATTTCTTCTGCCTGTTTAATAGCAATTTTTAGATTCTTAACAGCAAGGGGGTATTCATGTCTGACATAAATAAACCCATACTCAGCTCCTATCGCATAGGCACAAAGTAACATGCCTTCAAAGAGACTGTGGGGGTCACCCTCCATTATCGACCTGTCCATGAAGGCACCCGGGTCACCCTCATCCCCATTCGCTATAACAAACTTTATATTTCCAGGAGCCGATTTTGTGTGCTTCCACTTTTTTCCCGCAGGGAATCCAGCACCCCCTCTTCCTCTCAATATTGCCCTATCAACCTCGTTCAATACATCATCAGGCGTCATTGTGGAAAGGGCCTTTTCAAGGGCCCTGTAGCCACCTACAGCAATATAATGATAAATATTTGTCGGGTCTATCCTCCCGTTATTCCTTAGGGCGATTCTTACCTGTTTTTTATAGAAAGGCACATCCAGCATCTCAGGTATAGGCTCTGTAGTTATGTCTTCCCTGAATAGGGCCTGCCTGAAGGGCATACCGCCGAGAAAGGTAAAGTTGATGAGCGACTGTGCCTGTTCAGGCTTTACCTTCTGATAGAATATATCTGCAGGTTCCACATTCATAACAGGCCCTTTCTGGCACATACCCTGGCAGCCTGTTTTAACTATCTCCAGTTGTATCCCTTTTTTCGATGCATGCTCCTCCATTTCTTTTATCACCTTTGAAGAGCCCGAGGCTGTACAAGCCGTGCCACAACAGACCCTCGCCCTGTACCGATCAGGAGAGAATGTCTCGACCGAAAGTTTTTCCCTCAATCTTCTTAAATCAT
>JBKBUA010000072.1:0-2957 GCA_046290845.1 Thermodesulfovibrionales bacterium | reverse complement strand
CAGCAGCCGACACAGCCAACTGTCTCGAGAGTTACAGATAGGTCAGGTGTTGTCTCACCTTCCTTTATTCCCAGATTATCCTCAAGCCTCTCAAGTACCTTTCCAGCACCCCTGACATGACAGGCCGTACCCATACAAACGCAAACAACATTCTTACCCCTCGGCTTGAAGTAAAAGTGTTTATAAAAGGAGGCTGTGCTATATATATCAGAAAGGGAGAGATTCAGATCCTCCGAGAGTTCTTTCAGTTTCTCTTCAGGAAGGTAATTATATTCCTTCTGGATACTCTGTAAAGCGTGGATAAGTAACCCCCTACGTTTCTGTTTTTCTGTTATAACATCGTCAATTTCCTTGTAATATTCGCCTATTTTCTCTTCGAGTAACTTCATTACAGCCTCCTGAGTTATAAGTTTTTGAATTTATCATAAAAAGTTTTAAAAAGCAATGGTTGTATAGGAGTATTTGCAATTTTAATCTCCTTCTTTACAGAAAGTAACAGGATGTAACTTAAAGTTACAAAGGCTACATCCAGAAGTTAAGCCATTTATTAATTATAATATATAAAAATTAACTTTTTCCACTTTTTCCACTTAATCCTGACCACGAAGGGTCGGTTTAAATCTATTCTGCGGTGTGATATTATTAATTATGATCTCTGTTGAGACCTATAAGGGTATAAGTGTAATTGAACATGATGTGGAGATAGTAGAGAGGAAGGGGACAGGTCACCCTGATTATATCTGTGACTCTATCATGGAGGCGATCTCCGTTACCTTGAGTAAAGAATACAGAAAGGCCTTTGGAACCATTCTTCACCATAATATAGACAAGGGACTGCTGGCTGCCGGAAGAACCGTAAAGAACTTTGGTGGCGGAAAGATCACTAAACCTATGGAACTCACTATCGGTGATAGGGCAACCTTTTGGGCCGATTCAAAGAGGATCCCTGTAAGGGAGATAGCAATCGAATCGGCAAAGGACTGGATAAGAAAGAACCTCCGCTTCATAGACCCGGAAAGAGATATAAAGTACAGGGTAGTATTGGCCCCAGGCTCTGCTGAACTTGTTGATATTTTCAAAAGGCCTGGTGCAGTCAGGCCTGCCAATGACACATCTGCAGCAGTTGGTTATTACCCCTTGAGTCCTACTGAAAAGGTTGTTCTTGAACTGGAAAGGTATCTTAATTCTAAGAAATTTAAAACGAAATATCCCGAGACAGGAGAAGACATAAAGGTTATGGGCCTGAGGAGAAAAAAAGACCTTGATTTAACAATTGCAATGCCCCTCATATCCCACTTTGTTAAGTCAGAAAAGGAGTATTTCGATAAAAAAGAAATAATTCAGAGAAAGATGATGGACTTTCTCGAAAAATTCGAGGGTTTCAAAAATATAAGGATTCACTTCAATACCCTCGATGAGAGAGGCAGAGGTCTCAGCGGTATTTACCTCACAGTCACAGGCACCTCTGCAGAGGATGCAGACTCGGGACAGGTTGGCAGAGGGAACAGGGTGAACGGCCTCATATCGATGAACAGACCCATGGGTACAGAGGCAGCAGCAGGGAAGAATCCTGTCAGTCATGTGGGTAAGATTTATAATGTCCTTGCCCATCATGTGGCAAAAAGGATATATGAAGAGATAGAAGGATTAAAGGAAGTCTATGTCCTGCTTTTGAGCATGATCGGCACACCTATAGACAGACCACAGATGGCCTCTGCCCAGGTACTGACAGATGGGAAGACGCGGATTAAGGACATACAAAAAAGGATAAGGGAGATAATAGAAGCAGAACTATCAGGGATAAATAGGTTCTGTGATGACCTGAGTAGGGGGATATATAAGATTTGTTAACCCACCCTATTCTGTCCTCCTCACTACCACAGATTCCCATTTGTTATTATGAAGGGACTCGATAACATTCAGTCCGTATCTTTCCATCTCATTTACAACATCTATTTCCTGACCGTCGAGCATTCCTGAGAGTATTGCTACGCCTGCCCTGTCCAGAAGTCTCGATACCTCACCTGCTATTGATATAAGAACCTCGGACATAAGATTTGCAACTATCATATCAAATTGACCTTCAATATCCCTTGCAACCTTTTCTTCTATATCCACATTGCTGAGTTTATTGAGACCCACATTCCTCTTTGCAGCATCTATCGCCAGAGGGTCTATATCAATACCTATAACCTTTTTGAACCCGAGGATGGATGCTGCAATAGCCAGTATCCCTGTCCCAGCGCCGATGTCGAGGAACCTTTCCCTCTTGATTACTGCGCTGTATCTCTCAATCAACAGGAGACAATCCCTCGTTGTCTCATGATGTCCGGTGCCAAAGGCCATCCCAGGATCAACTATGATGTTTAATCTGCTCGGAGCCTTCTTTTCCCAGGGCGGGATAATCCTTAATCTCTCTCCAATATCAACAGGGACGAACCTCTTTTTCCAGGGCTCATTCCAGTCCCTTTCGGAAAGATAGGAATAATCAAATGTTAACCTGTCATCAAGACCTGCCTTCTCCAGTCGGGGTTTTAGGGAAGCAAGGACTTCCCTTATTGAATTCACATCTATGTTATCAATAAAATAGGCAATGATATCTCCCTGCCTCTCGTGAAAGCCGAGGCAATTTAATTCTGAAAGGCAATTTATTATTGCATCCTTAGATTCGTCATTAGATCTTATAACAAATTCATAGTAACCCATCGGGTTTCATTATACCAGACCTGATAAAAAAGATGCCATGATGCCTTCAAATTAAAGCACCATGGCATCATACATGCCCCAAAGTCCTTAATTATGTAGCAAGGATTGTGTTAATAAAAGGGCCGAAGAGTAAAAGCCAGTACATTCCACATCTTTAACCCTTTTTACAATTTTCCCGATCCATTTTAAGGGGTGATCCTTCTTAAACTTCTCATACAGACGCAAGAATTTATCAGATTCTGAACCTACCT
>JBKBUA010000071.1:2712-11120 GCA_046290845.1 Thermodesulfovibrionales bacterium | reverse complement strand
CATCTTACAAAGAGTGCATCTTCAGGAGTGATGAGTTCTTTGAAATAATGTATTGGTGTCTCAAGATTCGGCGGTCGAGATGTGAGAAGGATAAGTTCCTTTTTTTCAGGGAATGAAATGAGTCTCCTTTTCTCCTTTGCCAGAAGAATATAGGGAGAACCAAAGGTCGAAAAGGCAAGGAAACCTGCAAGCTTAATAAAATCTCTCCTCGATATATTCATGGCACACCTCCTTAATCCATTTTGAGTCTACGGAAAGCTAAAAAACCTATCTTCAACCCCTATATTTATCCTGAGGTCATCCATGAGAACCTCTTCAATTAATCCTCCAGAGATATCAAAAGAAGAAACCTTTAATGGCAAAAAAGTCGTTTTATCAAGCCACAATAAATATCTGTGCACACCATCAACTGTGAAACCATTTCCACCCTCAACACTGACAAGCATTGTCAACTTCTCATTCACAACCTCCTCCTTAAGTATCTTTGTCTTTCCACTTTCTTGCAATCTTTTTACAGTCTTCAGAAGTTCTCCTATATCAGAGGCATCTATCCTGTGCCCCTTCGAACTCTTTACCAACCTGTTATCAGGACTGAGGGTCAAGACAAAGGGCTTCAAGAAACTGAATGGCCTTACCGTTACCTCTCCTGTAAAAGGACTGTAGATAAGGATGGCTCCTTTAAATGGTTTTATTAGTTCCATCCTCACAAACCCTGGCCTTTTGTAATAATATCTTACAATTTCCGAAAAGTCTTCCCCATTCCCTGACCGCAAAGTTACACTGTAGGACTCGACACCCTTATAATTCTCTATCGCCATAGATATAGGATCCTGAGCTATGGCGGTAGCGGCAATTATAAAGATAGGATAGATCGCATCTTTACTCAACCACTTCAAGGGTACCCTCCATTCCCTTTTCCCTGTGGCTTTTAAAAAACAGAAACCTCTTATCGCAATAAAAGGGATATTTCCCTACTTTCTTCGGGGTAAACTTGATGAGCTTTGCCTCTGTGTCTAAAGACTCTTTAATATCGATATCAGCATCAGGCTCTTTAATCACTATATTATGGGGAGTTATTCCGGGCTCTTTTCGGATCTTTAATTCCACAGGAACATTGACCTTTACAATGATGTAGTTAGGGTCAAAATAATATGAACCCCCCAATACCTCAACCCTCTGAATTCCATCTGCATCGATTGTAGCCTTATAAATCTTTTTGCCTTGCTCTTGTGCAAATAAAGATCCTGTTAGGACTAAAGAAAGCATCAAAAGAGTTATGCGTCTCATCTTGACCTCCTACTAAGAGTAAGTGTTATAAAATGTATACAAACCCACAGCAGGCAGGGTTAAAGTTGGACAGAACCCTGTTTCCCCTATGTCATTGGCCCTCCTGTTAAAGTAATAGTCCTAATCCAAGAAGTATCTGAATGCAGTAAAGGGCAAGGATAATAATACCAATCCTGAAATGGGGTGTCCTCCATTGTGAATCTAAACCTTTAATCTTGCGGGAGATAATAAATGTAATAGCTACCAGTAAAATTATCGATAGACCGACAAAGAGGTGTATCGGATATTTCATAATATCTCCATAGTCAAGATAGACTAATGTTAATCCGGCAAGAAATCCCGATACCCCGAATAAGGCTAAAACAGGACCGAGCCTTCTATGCCTTTTAACGATCTTGGAAAGAGGGAGTTCGCCTCTTTCCCGATTCCTTCTAATCTTCAGCCCAAGACAACCCTGATAAAAGAACATAAGCATGACAGTGGTATTGAAAAGACCATGCAATATTCTCAGGAAGGATATTGTTTCTCTATCAATTTTCACTTTTAACACCCTTAATATCTATAAGGCCAGCGCATCTCAGGGGCTTTCAATTCGCCATCCTTGATCTCTATTTTTCCCCTCATCCCCTTATCTGCGTGCCCCTCAATAGTGCAGATAAGGTCATAGGTTCCCAATTTATCAGGGATAAAATATATTTCTACTGACTTTTCTGGATACACCTCAACTGCTGTAATATAAGGAGCCTTGATCTCACCATCAGATGTTTGAACCTTTCTCAGGGCAATAGCCCTGAAAAAGCCCTCAGATACAAAATAATGTTTCTCCCTGCCTTCGTTTTTAAGAATAAGCCTGTAAGGAATGTCCTTCCTGAAGGAGAGTTCAGAGGGAGTAAATTTATACTCAGTTAATGAAACTGTGATGGTCTGCATCTTTGACCAGTCTGCAGCCTTAACCTTTTCAGGAGCATCTTTTACATATTGAATTTCAGCGCATCCTGTAATTAGAGATAGCAAGAGAAGGCCTATGACAAGATAAATTCTCTTATGATCGAATCCCATAATTTTCTCCTTTTTAAAATTTTTAGCTTTGTTTGCCCAGTTTAAGTGCAAACTCGGCAAGCCGCCTTCCAAAGGCCTTACATATATTAGCCTCGTTTTCATCAATATCTCTCATATTATCTGCTCCTGCAACGTGTCCAGGTCCATAGGGTGCACCACCGCCTTTCGTGAGATACAGGTCAGGTACTGAATAAGGGACACCTACCAGTACACAGCCGAGATGCAGAAGAACGGTCATTAATGTAAGGATTGTTGATTCCTGTCCTCCGTGCATGGTTCCTGTTGAGACAAATACGCCTGCTGGCTTACCCTCAAAGACCCTTTGCATCCATAGCGGGCCGAGTTGGTCAATAACATTCTTCAACTGGGCGCAGACATTACCAAATCTCGTGGGTGTTCCAAAGGCATAGGCAGAGGCCTCTTTAAAATCATCGAGCGTAATGAGAGGCACGTCCTTCTGCATCTCTGCCCCTGCCTTCATATCAGGCCTTGACTGTATCACTGATTCAGGGATTAATTCAGGTACCCTCCTAAAAACAGGTTCTACACCCTCAACCTGTCTCACTCCCTCCTCTACGAGTCTTGCCATCTTATAGACATTTCCAAAGGTGCTGTAATAGACTATCAATAACTTCATCTGTACCTCCCCCTAAGATTTCTTACATCAGCCAGCAAAAATAAAACTATTTTCCTCCTCTCGTTCCTTCTATCGCAGGAAAGCCACCAGGATCCGGATCAGGTTTTTTACGAAGCATCATTAGTCTCTGTTTCATTGTCTCTATCTCTACCCTCTGTGTAGCGATTATGTCCTCTGCAAGTTTTCTTACAAGTGGATCTGTGCCATAAATAAGGATAAGCCGAGCCATTTCTATCGCGCCCTCATGATGTGGTATCATCATCGCAAGAAAATCAACATCAGGATTGCCAGTATAGCCAGGACTATGCATATCCTTCATCATCTTCTCCATACCTGCATTCATCGCATCCATGAATTTTGTAAATTCAGGGCTGAATTTTGCCTCTGCCGCATGATGATGCATATGTTCTTCGGCAAATGAAGAAACTGAGATGAACACAAAAAGTGTTATCATAATTGCTAATTTCACTTTTTCCTCCTAAGCGGTCTGTCCTTTAAAACCAGGCCGCACATATACAAGGTTAATGCTCTTTTTATTCCTCAACTCTCCTGATGGAAGCCTGAGACTACCCAGTGGAATCTGAGCAACAAATCTGGGATTAAATGGATCAGACACATCAAAGGCGGTTGCAACAGTCTGCCCCTCATTCGGTGTTTGAGGAAGTTCATCCTGTTCATGGGCAATATAGAGGAGCTTGTTCGTTGGATTTGTCCATAATCCATGGGCCTCCCTACCTCTGGAAAAGAATGTCTTTATAAGCTTGCGTTTCCCTGAAGGTTCAGACCTATCGATTATAGCGATCTGGCTTGATGCAATGCCACCAGGACCACCGTCATCCACACGGGCAAAACTCACATATACAACCTTTCCATTTTTGTTTTCTACAAACTCAAGATGATTAGGCCTTGCCATTTTACCAAGGGGGACATAATCAATTAATCCGAAGGGTTCATCTGTGGAATATGCTGATACAGCATCAGCTAATTTATGAGAAAACCAGACCTCTCTGCCATCTGGAGATGTCTTGAGAAAAGGTGTGAATCCAAATTTATCCTGTTCTGTTATATCAATTGTCTTTATTCTCTCGGGATGGGAGTATCCTTTTGAATCAGGATTTATTTTTAATATATCAATCTTTGAAACCTTCTGTGATGCTATAAAGGCAATCCTTCCATCAGCACTGAACCAAACCTGGGAGGGGCCATTGACTGTATTAATATATTGAAGGACGGATCTAATGTTTTCACCTGAGGACTCCTTTATGGCAAGTTCTACATCAAGAATGGCTATTCTGTCCTCTCCTCTTACAGCAACCCATAATTCTTTTCCATTTCTTGTGAATGTAGGTTCATGGGGTTCACGGCCAACTATAATGCCACTCGTTATCCGTTCAGGATTTGTATCCTTTGAGGCAAGCGGATTCGGCCTATTTCCGATAACCTTTTTATTAATTGTATCTATAAGATAAACATTGCTTGACCCTCTACCAGATGTTGCAAGCATTGTCCCATCAGGGCTTGGAACAACACCATGGGCATCGATACAACCATGATAAAGTGGCTTATGAATCATAGCCCCATGGGTTGGCATCGTCCCTGCAGTAACGAAGCGGAAAGGAGGTCTGGGGTCCTCATCGAAACTGGTGAGATTTATGGTCTTATCTATAGTGTTTGTTACAGGGTCTATAACGCTAATGGTATTTGAGTCCTCGTTTGCTATAAAGACACGGTCTGCGGGATCAATATCAGGGATGTCTGACTCCGCTTCAGCAGTTAGATCAGGAAACTGGGCAATTATTGCCACCGCTCCCAGCATTTTCAGGAAATCCCTTCTCGATTTATCATATGTGCTCACTGTATGATTCCTTTCATTGGATGCCTTATTATTAAGGACTGTCCATACTTTCACTCTTTGGCTGTCTCCTTTTTCTTTCATTTCGCCTCTCCTATTCGTGATTTATATCTCGTCTCAAAAAGCCTCTCCCTGAGATCTCTTAAATACTCTATGTGTTTGAGTTCCTGTTCCATCATTTCCTCGAAAATAACCCTTGTATTTGTGTCAACAGCCTTCTCAGAAAGCATTCTGTAGAGATTATATGCCTTGCCCTCTATCTCCAGTGATAGTGATAATGCGCCCATATCGTCTGTAAAACTATATTTTTCTGTCTTAGACTCAAGTTCTTTTACAGGGATCCCTGCCTCGATAATGGGTGCGGGCATCCTCTTCCTGAATCTCTCAAATCCAATAATGTCGAGGTCCTGGGTAAACGATTGGTAGAGAAACTGGATATACTCCATATGTTTCTTCTCCCACTCAGAAAGCATGGAGAATGTTTCTCTGGCATCAGGATTAAGTGCTTTGTCAGAGGCATGGGCATAAAACTCCATCGTTCCCTTTTCCATGAGATATGCCTCAATAAGCGCCTGTATTATGTCTTCCTTGCCCGTGATCATCATTTAAGCCTCTCTCTACCTCCCAATTTATACATAAGTAGATCATATTTAATATCTATCATTTCCCTCATCCTCTGGAGATTATCAGACAGTTCCCACCATCCGAGCTTAAAGGCTGTATAATCAGGAGCGCCTGTCATAGCAGAGGCATATCGTATAGAATTAGAATAAAAGAGCCATTGTTTGATCCATAGTTTCTCAATGGCCTCATCAAATGGATTTGTCCTATCTGCAATTCCCTTATCCCATGCCTCTATCACCAGTTTTGTTGCGGCAAGGGTCATGGCATTTGTTTCTCTAATAGTTGAATTTAGCTTTTCAAAATGACCATCAACCCAATCAGTGCTATGGCAACTGTTACATATCGCCTTCATCCTCGAAAACCTTTTTTCCTGTTCATCCTTATCAATAAGGTATTCTAAGGCAGGCTCAGCGAGAAATGTTGTGGGAAGTGGTAAACCATCGGCATTTTTTATGATGGTTGTATCCCCTGATTTAGGCTGGGCATGAGCATATATAAGGCCAAAGAGCCGTACCCAAAGCCTTGAGCCAAAGTCATGCGACCGTTCAGCAATGATATTGCCATCAGGAGATACGAGAAGGCTATTATGGCAGGCTGCGCAGGTCGGAGATTTAAAATCCTTTCCCACTACCCATGGCACATTCCCAAAGTTCCATTCACGATGTTTTGATTCGTAGATGTTTCCATGCTTGCTTTCTTTATAAACATTGTACCCGGGGACATCCGGCTCAAGATGACATTGACCACAGGTATAAGGTTTTCTCGCAATCTCAATAGAGAAACTATGTCTCGGATGACAGGCTGTACACGCACCGAGAGTTCCATCGGGATTCTCCCTTCCCACTCCCTGATTTGGCCAGTTTGTAAGGGATGGGACCTCAATCTCTCCTAATTTGGTCAAAACCCTTTTCATGCCCTTAACTTCTATCTTTGTTCCATGACAGCCGAGGCATGTCTCATGGAGTGTCTTATCAGAAGGTTTATCCTGAATTAATTTACCTTTTTCCACCCTCATAATCCCGTCAATTGAATCAACGAGCATGTGATAAACAGGATTTTCCATAAGGTCCTTAATTGCATATGCCTTTTTGCTTCCAGAAAACTGAGACACCTCGACAGGATGACAGGTCTTGCAATCATTAGGTGACACAACCACATTTATCCTGAATCCAAAGTGGTTAAAATTATCCCTGTGAACCTGAGGGTTAAGGCCATGACATTCATAACATCCTATAGCGCCCCTTTTTAGGTTATCAGATATGTTTTCAGTAGAAATCCTCCTCTGCGGGACTGGTAATTTAAGGGCCTCCTCAGGGGTGGTCTTTGCATGCCTGCTTGTAAGCCAGTCCTGAACAATGCCAGGGGTATATACAGAGTGGCAGGCAATGCATGCCTGTGTCTCTTGACTTATATTTATTGGTCCTGTCTGCCCTTCGTCAGCAATTGAAATCCTGTAAAGCAACAGAGATGCAAAGGAAAGGATAAATAGGATATGTAAATTTTTATATAAGTTCATATACCCTGCTTTCTATTTAACCCTCCAACTCTGCAAAGGATTTTACCCCGAGGATCGTGCTCCACTGATCATCATGTTCCTCCTCATCCCTTATGATTTCTTCGAGCAGACGGGTGGTTATCGGGTCATCAAGTTCAATAGCAAGCTTTCTGTGAGCCTTATACTGCTTTATAGCATGTCTCTCCCCTGCAAGGTCATCCTCCATCATTTTCTTAAGGTCTCCTCCCATCTTAATCTCTGCGGGTTTTGTAATAGGAGTGCCGCCAAGATAGACTATCCTTTCTGCAAAGGCCTCTGCATGTTTCATCTCAACGATACTGATCTTTCTGAAGAGATCGCTAATGGCAGGACTCTCCATTCCCTCAGCCATTGCATGGTGCCACATGTACTGTGTTATTGCACCGAGTTCAAGGGCCAGATCCTGATTCAATGCATCGATTAATTCCTGCTTTGCCATGTTTTGATCCTCCTTTAGGTTATCTATTGTTTTTTCTCCTTAAAGGTGCTAATCCCGAGCACCTTCCATAATGGTCAGACCCCAAAGATTCCAGTAAACAGTGCTATGGCTGCCACAAGGAACACTACTGTCTTCATCCCGATGCTCAATGATCCAAATATTCCAACAATGGAAAGTATTATCCCCATGGCTATCCTTAAAGCCTTATCAAGACCACCAACATTTTTCTTCATGTCAGTCTCCTCCTCTTAAATAGCATCTTCTATCCCTTTGCACATGGATTTCTTCACGGCCTCGAAGGCCATCTCATAATCGGGTTGGTTTGTTATCTCAGGAACGATCTCGATATATCTTATTACATCCTCTTCATCGATTACGAAGATAGAGCGGGCCAGCAATCTCAATTCCTTAATTAACACTCCGTAAGCATTCCCAAAGGAAGCATCCCTGTGGTCTGAATATGCCCTGATCCTGTCAATACCCGCAGTTGTGCAGAACCTCGAAATCGCAAAGGGGAGATCCATGCTTATGTTTATCACCACGACATCTTCAGGTAGTTTTGCTGCCTCTTCGTTAAACCTCCTCGCCTGCAGGTTACAGACAGGGGTATCGAGGGAAGGTGTAACACTTATAAGCTTAATCTTCCCTTTAAAATCGCCTAACCTCACCTCCTTGAGGTCTGCATCAAGGACAGTAAAATCAGGAGCCTTATCACCGACCTTGACTGCAGTTCCCACAAGGGTAAATGGGTTGCCCTTAAGTGTGACAATCCCTTTCCGTTCCATAATCTCTTCCTCAATCTATTGTTACCTTAATCATGGCCTCGATGTCCTTATCAGTGATATCCATCTTATGCTTTTCCTTGCCATGCCTCTTAGCTATCTCTATGACCTCCTCTTTGTCGTGACTTTTGATGATAAAGCCACATTTCGGATCACATTCTATGCTGTATAATTTTTCTGCCATTTATCTCACA
>JBKBUA010000071.1:0-2613 GCA_046290845.1 Thermodesulfovibrionales bacterium | reverse complement strand
GCAGCGCACCATGAGGTTCTGTTCCTTTGTATAACTTACCCTTTCCTGGCCATAGATCCCATTTTTGATATGGCTCCATTTAATGATATATTCATACAGTTTTTGGGCATCAGGTCCTGGAATCACCGCTTGGGTTTCGGACGGCATTGTCTCGTGAATGGCATAAGATCTATGGACTGATGTAGCTACAAGAGCTGCCATAGCGATAACTATAAAAAACAATTTCTTCATTTAACTCCCTCCTATGTCTCTTTTATTCGATAAACTTTGAGAATATATAATCAGAGTCCTTTACAGCTGTATGGCAATCATAGCACTCTTTCTTCACATCCTTCTCGAGATACTTTCCATCAGGGTCAAAGGCTGCATATTTCCATCCACCTGTGTCAGTGGCTGTCTTGTCCTTCTTCATACATACATAGAAGAGTTTCTTCCCCTGACTTATAGAACCATCTTTTTCTGTCACAACATCGTAGAAGACCCCTACAAACATCGTCCCTTCGGGATAGATACCTCCTTTCTTTAATGTTCCCAGACCTTTCATATTCACATAGATATGGTGAAATCCATAAAGACCGTGACTCTTATCAGGTATCACCATTGATTTAACATGAACAAAGTGCCTCCAACCCTTTGGTAATGAGATACCCTTTCCCATTACAGCAAAGGAAACAGTCGTCACAAGCACAAAGGCTACAGAAGCAAAGAGCATTAGCACCCTTCTCATTTTTTACCTCCCATTCTTTCACATATAGGTGACAAACTCAGGCTCTATATAGGCCTTCAGGATGTCACACCTCGCCACTATCCCAACAAGCCTCCCCTCTTCTGTTATAGGAAGCCTTATTACATTTTTATCGAGCATGATATTCAGGATATCCCTTACAAGGGTATTAACATCAGCCGTTACGGTATTCTCAGACATGATATCCTCAGCAGTTAGCTTTGATAGTTCCTTTCCCTCGCAGATGTTTCCCAGAAGGTCGAATTCAGTGACCATACCTATAACCCTTCCATCCTCATCAGTAACAGGCATCCCGCTAAAGAGACCTGAGAGAAGTTGAAGGGCAATATCCCTCGCTGAGGCATTCTTCCTTGCTGAAAGGACAGGCCTCGTCATTATATCCTTTGCCTTAAGTTCTCTCATTTTTTACTCCTCCTTATACTCTTTTTTTGAACTCATGCTCCTTCCAGAAGCCTTTCTCTGCAAGGGCATTGATTATGTTTTTCCTCGGAATTAAACCAATAAGCTTACCATTCTCTACAACAGGAAGGATCGATATATTCCTGCTGATAAAGAGATCGACTATATCCTCTATTGTTGTGTCAGGCGTCACTGTAACAGGTGTATCACAGACTCCGTGCTCTGCATGGCCACAGGTCATGAGGCTTTCTGCGCTGAATTCGTGTATTGTTCTGCCTTCTTTCAATGCTGTAAAGACATCATATTCCGACACAACTCCTATAACCCTGAGGTCATCATCAACAACAGGAAGGGCAGGATAGGGAGACATCAGTCTCTCTATCAACTCCTGTCCCGGTGTTTTTGCATGTAAACTCACTCTCGGATGCATAACATCCTTTGCAACTATACAGGACATCTTAGACCTCCTTTTTTAATTGTTATGTTACAAATATAGTGGCCCTCTTGAGTTCATTGAGCTTATTAATCAAGTTATGGTGTTTTGTCTCATCAGCAATGAGATAGGAAAGGATGTATCGGGTAACAAAGAGTTCGCTCTTCTCGAGGGCTGAATCAGCAAGAGACAGAGATCTCGCCTCAGCCTCCATATGTTTATTAAGCATATCAGAAAGTGGTGCAAGCTCATCAGGACTTAGATGGATAGCCTCCTTAGTTATGCTATCAATTATCATCTGCTGCATGACCTTATGTTTTTCGGAATCATGTCTTATCATCTCCATCGTCATTTTTACAAGTGGATTATTTGTTCTGCCGAGCAATTCCTCAGCACTTGCTATTGTCTTATCCTCGAGGGCCTGCCATTCCCTTATTAGATTTAGAAATTCCTCGGACTCCTCTACTGGTTTCTTCTTCAATCTATCACCTCCTTTCTCTTGCTTCTCTCTTCGAAATTCTTAATAAACTGCCCTATCTGGACACCCAGATAAACACACTTAATCCCGTTCATGCATTCATCTGCATCTTTCTTCTCAAGATGAGTTGTCAGTTCCTGATCCTCCTTCTTAAAATCAACTATATAGGCATTTTTCTGTTCATCAAAGGTTAGACCTACAGATATCCCGTTCTTTTCGATCTCGGGATACATCTCGAGGATCTTTTCTTTTAAGGCAACCAATGTGTAAGCCATAGCTCCTCCTATTTCACCCTCGCCTCAACAGTGTTCCAGTTAATGTTCTTAAAAAAGGCCTCGATATAATCTGCCCTTTTCAGGCCGTAATCAATCATGAAGGCATGCTCAAAGACATCCATTATGAGCAGAGGATTACAGCCAGAGGGATGCCCCACATCATGCTCGTTTATCCAGAAATTGATGAGCCTTCCATTTGTGATGTCCTGATAAAGAACTGCCCATCCAATGCCTCTCATTGTCCCTACTCCCTTGAATGCCTTCTCCCAGTTCTCATAACTGC
>JBKBUA010000070.1:1875-11304 GCA_046290845.1 Thermodesulfovibrionales bacterium | reverse complement strand
TGGAGTCAAAAAATTTCAAGGTTTACACTACAACCAACGGAGCAGAGGCTCTGGATGTTCTCGAAGAACAAGATGTAGATATTGTAATAACTGACCTTGAGATGCCAGTGATGCACGGTTATGAATTAATTCACAGGTTAAAGACATCGGAAAAGTGGAAGGGGATCCCTGTTATAGTATTGACTTCAAGGAGTGCAGAGAAGCATGTAGCAAAAGCACTTCAGAGTGGAGCGAATGATTACCTCATCAAGCCCTTTGAGGAAAAAGCAATGATTGAAGTCTTAAGAAAGTATATTCCTGTTTCTTATTAAAAAAGAATAACTATTATTTAACTAAAAAAGCGCATGCTTTACCGTCGATCATGAGATCGACCTCCTCTTTCTCCATCTTAGCCATCCAGAGACCAAATTCTGAATACACAATCTTTCCTGAGCTGGTAGACCTACAGGCAACTGTTACAGAGTGAACAACTGAATCTCCCTTTTTAATCCTTGATGCAAGGGTATCCCTAATGGTCTGATGGACTACGCAGAGGGGATGAAGAATTGCCTCATTTTTAAATTTGCTCATATATTCCTGGGGGATCTTCTTCCAGTATTCAGGAAAACCTGCCCCACTTTTAAAAAGTTCAAATACGGGCACCATAGGGCATTCCTTTAATACAATTATTTCGCCATTTCTTACTCCTTCCCCTTCAAGATTTATAAGTGGAGAGTTGCCTCTTTCGTAAGTTTCAAAGAACTCATGAATTGAAGAATATTCGATACCTCTTCCAAGCTCCTCAGCCAACTGCCTCGCTATGGTTCTTAACATAGTTGTCTTTAAGACAATGTCAATATCCTCTCTTAAGAATATCTCCTTGAGTTTTTCTTGGATCTCTCTTACTTTTTCCGTTAGAACTGGGTATCTCATTCCTTCATGCCTCCCTCAATCCTGAATCTCTTAACAGCACCCATAAGTCTATCAGAAGTTCCTGAAAGGGTCTTTGCTACATCCCTGAAGTCATGGACAAGCTTGAGCATCTGAAGGGATATCCTCTGGACCTCCTCCATTGAGAGAACTACCCTTGAACTGAGTTCTTTCTGACCTTCTGCGGAGCCGTGTATCTCTTCAATGATGGTGCTGATCTGCTTTATAATATCATTAATTTCAGCAAAGACCTTTCCTGTCTCCTGCGCTATCTTCGTCTCCTTCTCAACAAATCCTGTTGCCTCTTCAAGATGCCTTGTAACCTCCAATGATTCACTATTAATTGCTCCGATTATATCACCTATCTGTTTTGTTGATTTAGCAGCCCTCTCTGCAAGCCCTCTTATCTCCTCTGCTATAACAATAAAGCCTTTACCCTGTTCTCCAGCCCTCGATGCCTCAATAGAGGCATTAATTGCGAGGAGGTTTGTCCTGTTGGCTATTTCTGTAATAAGGCCTGAGATAGTTCCTATCTCCATGAGTTTTTCAGAAAGGAATTTCATCCTCTTATTGATTGCCTGTATGGTGACTCTTATAAGCTGTATTCCATCAATTGCCTCAATCATAGTCTTTGAACCCCTCGTGGATGCCTGGGTTGCCACGGTGGCTATCTGCTGCGCCTCTGCTGTTTTTTCACTTATTGCCATGGCTGACTGTGCTGCCTCATCAGTTGCCTCTGTTGCCTTTTTCACCTCTAACATCTGTGTCTCTGCACCTTTTTCTGTCTCTTTAAGGACATTGAGAATCTTTATAGCCTCCTTGGAGACTCCCTCAACGGAGTTCGTAACATCATTTACAAGATCTGTAAGCCCCTCGATCATGAGATTAAAGGCATCACCAAGAGAGCCAAAGACATCGGGTGTGACCTCTGCCCTGAGAGTAAGGTCTCCTTCTGAGGCAGCACTCAGGAGATTGAGGAAGTTGACAATATTTTCCTGCATCTTCTGTCTTTCCTCTTCTGTGAGGATAAGACCCTTCAGCCTCTGCTGGGTTTCATTGAACACCCTTGCTATCTCTCCAAATTCATCCCTTGACCTGGTTTTGATATCTATGGCTTCACCTCTACCAAATCTCTCTATACCAGCCATAAGGTCTTTAAGCGGGTTCAATATCCTTGAGGACATAAAGAATGAAAGGATAATTCCAATTGATATGGCTATACCATAGACGATAAGGAAATTCCCTATCTCTTTTTTCACGAGTTCAAAGGTTGAAGATTTTTTAAAGCCTACGGTTAGAAAACCATAATCACCTACAGGTGAGATTATATTGTAATGTTTTCCAAAACCCTGTAGATTGAATTCCTTTGTTTTTGCCTTGCCTTCTCTTATTATTGCTAAAAGCTCCTGAGGGACATCACTTCCAAAGGTATGAGTGATAACCTTTCCATCAGAATCAGTAAATACTGCATAGAGGACATCCTTTGATGATTTTATCTCATCCGTTAGGGTTTTTAGGACATTAATATCTTCAGTTATAAGGAGGTCAAAGGCCCTTGAGGCCTGAGAAGTGGTGAAGAGTTTATACTTTTCAAGAGAAGTCGCTTCTATTTCTTCGGCCATCTCAATGGCGTGATAGATAAATACTGCAGTTGTGACGATAAGTATTAAACCTATAAAGGTCAGCAAGACCTTTACTCTGACAGAAAGTCCTTTCATAGTACTCTCCTATTTTACTGGAATATAATCAAGGTTTTTAACTATGTTCTGACCCTGGGATGTTAAAAGGAAATCTATAAATCCCTGCACATCTCCAGAAGGTCTCCCCTTTGTTAGCAGATTGAGAGGTCTTATTATGGGATAGGTCTTATCCTTCACATTTTCCCTTGATGCCTCTATGCCATCAATCTTAATTCTCTTTATCTTGCCGAGTTTTCTCTCCGCCCTTTCTGCAGAGCCTATTGAGACATATCCAATGGCTCCTGAATCTTTTGAGACCTCTACAATTGCCTCGCTATTTTGACCAATGACTATAGCACCAGTCGTTCCATATTCCTTATCTTCTTTGAGTTTATAATACATGAGATTATCCTTTTTTGTTACCTCCATCTTGAAATGTTCAATAAACAAATCAAGGGTAGAGCGGCCAAAATCCTTGCTCACAAGCCTAATCGGCATATCAGGACCACCCAGTTCTTTCCAGTTTTTGGTCCTGCCTGTGTATATATCTACTATTTGCTTTGAGTTAAGGTTATCAAGGGGGTTCTTTTTGTTTAATATTATTGCTATCCCATCATAAGCAACAGTATGGACTACCAGGTCAGGATATTTCTTTTTTTCATCAGGATGGAGGTTTCTTGAGGCATTCCCTATGTCCACGATTCCTTCACCCGCACCCTGCACTCCCTTTGTTGAACCTCCACCCTCAACCAGTATCCTTATATTATGTTTTTTCCCATAAATCCTCGCTGCAATAGTTGTTATGGGCTGAACTGTGCTTGAACCTCTGATTTTTATGACCTTCTGGGCATAAAGAAGACCATCTGAAAGAAGGAAGAAAGATAAAAGCCCTATGATTGGCAGTAAGAGTTTCTTATAATTCATTTTTGCTCCTTTTTTATTGATACTATAGCAAAAATTATGAAACTATTCAATACGGAGAAAATTTACATTCTCCGCAATTTCCTTTATTACAAGCCCCTGATATACCATGATGACAGAGGGCAAAATCATACTTCAAGGGGTCTTCAGGATCAAACCTCTTAAGAGACTCGGTTATCTCAACAGCCATCTTCCAGTCCTCGCTCTTCCTGTTAGTGAACCCGAGACACCTCGATATGCGGGCGATATGCGTGTCGAGAGGAATAATTAGTTTATTTTTAGGTATTCCCTTCCATATACCGAAATCTATATCCCTATCCCTTACCATCCACCTGAGGAAGAGATTCATCCTCTTACAGGCACTTCCCCTCCGAGGCAGGGGAAAAAACTGGACAAGACCTTTTGGCTTCATATTCATTCCATAAACTGGCGAAGTATCTATCCAGCACATCGTCTCCACAAACCCATTTAGTCCGCTAAATATATCTGAATCATCATTTCTATAATGGGACATGAACAGACTTTCAAGACTACCGTAAGTGCGAAGAATAGTGCTGACAATATATAAGAGACAGGATATATCATCGTCTGAATTAAACCTGTATTTAATGCCATTGAACAAACTCCTCTTTTTGAGATCAAGATTGATAATAAACTCATAGGGGCTTTTCCCCATCTTCTTCAAGACCTGTTCAATCACAGGCATAAAGAGTTCAACCTTTCCATAGGCTAAACAGGAAGAGATGAAGGCAACTACCTCAATGTCTGCTGGATCTTTATAACGATGAGGAAACTTTACTGGATCATGGGGTTTTCTTTTTTCAAAATCATAATCCTCGTAAAAGTGGTCAAGTATATCCTTAAGATTCATAGACCAAATATTATCTCCCTTTCATCCATATCGACCCTGTCTACCCGAACTGAAAATTCATCACCAATCCTGAACCTCCTCCCGCTATTCTTGCCAATTAATGAGATAGACCTCTCATCATACTGATAAAAGTCATCATTCATGTAAGATACATGGAGAAATCCCTCAATATAAAAATCCTTGAGTCTTATCTTCAGCCCATACGGTGCTATACTTACCACCTTCCCCATGTATTCCTCACCAGCCTTATCCTTCATGAACCAGACCCTCATGGCATCCACAACCTCTCTTTCAGCCTCCTCAGCAAGCCTCTCCATCCTCGATGAATGAAAGGCAATATCAGGCAGGATCTCCTCAAGATAACCTCTCTTTTTATCCGAGAGCCTTTTCCTGGTCAATATATCCTTGAGTATACGGTGGACAACGAGATCAGGGTACCGTCTGATCGGAGATGTAAAATGTGTATAACTCTTTGATGCAAGGCCAAAATGACCAACATTCAAAGGTGAATATCTTGCCTGCTTAAGGCTCCTCAGGATCATATAGTTAACAATCTCCTCTAAGGGCGTACCTTTAATCACGCCGAGAAGGCCGGAGAAGTCAGAGGGCCTCAATTTCTTACCAAACCCTGGGATATGCCTCACCATTCTCATTATCTCATCGATCTTAGAGACATCTGGCTCTTCATGAACCCTGTAAAGGCTCGGTATCTTGAGGGATTCAAGGTATTCTGCAACAGCCTCATTAGCAGCTATCATAAACTCTTCAATAATCATATGGGCAAGGTTTCTCTCTGCTCTGATGATAGCCTCGGGCCTCCCCTGAAGATCGAGTATAACCTCTGGTTCGGGAAGATCAAAATCGAGACTTCCCCTTTCAAGTCTTCTTGATCTCAGAAGATTGCAAAGTTCATTCATTAACTCAAATTCATGAAGGAGATGTGCATATTTTTCCCTTTCCCTTTTATCATTATCAACGAGTATCTTCCTAACAGATGTATAGGTCATCCTCTCATCGCTCCTGATTACACTCGGATAAAACCTGACACCCGTCCTCTCTCCATTCCTGTCAAAGTCCATCTCAACAGTTACGGTAAGCCTGTCAACACCTGGTTTGAGGCTGCAGAGATCTTCAGACAATTCCCTGGGAAGCATCGGTATAACTCTATCAGGGAAATAAACACTCGTTGCCCTCTTCCTCGCCTCCTTATCTATTGTAGAATCCCAGTCCACATAGTGAGACACATCTGCAATATGAACCCATAACCTGTAACCATGTTCAATAAGTCTTATCGAGACAGCATCATCAAAATCCCTTGCCCTTTCACCATCAATCGTTACTGTTGGAAGCCTTCTTAAATCCCTCCTCTTTCCGACTTTTTCTTCTCCTGCCCTTTCGTAAAGCCTTAGAGCCTCATCATGGACTGTCTTTGGAAATTTCTTCGGAAGATTGAACTCCTCTATAATAGATTCTACCTCTGCTTTAGGGTCTTCAGGTTTTTCGAGCACCTTTATGACCCTTCCGGAAGGAGGCCTTTTGTCAGAGGGATAGTCTATTATCTCCACTATGACATTGTCTCCCCTTCTTGCCTTTCCCCTGTCTTTCGGTGAGATGTAAATATCAAAGGGTATGGTCTTGTTCTTTGGCCTGACATAGAAGGCGTTCTTTGTCAAGTCTAATCTACCGACGAGTCTCGTTGTGGCCCTCTCGAGGATCCTTATTACCCTTCCTTCTCTCTTATGCCAATTCTCAACCCTTACGATAACCCTGTCATTATTCATTGCCCCTGCTGCCCATCGGGCTGGAACAAATATATCCCTCTCACCAGGTCTCTCAAGGACAACAAATCCATAACCGTCTCTGTGGGCCTCGAAATAACCGCTCAGGAGATTCATCTCATCGGCAGGTCCATAAAGTCCCTTTCTCGTCCTGACAATATCCCCTGACCTGACCATCTCCCTGAGAAGACGCTTCAATGCCCTTGCCTCTGACCTCCCAAGGCCAAGCGATTCTGACACTTCCCTGAAACTCAGAGGCCTTTTCACCCTTTCCTTGAAAAAGGAAAGTATGCTTTCTCTATTCACCATATTATTATTTTATGCTACTATTAAGAGAAAGACAATATTCGGAGGCTTTCCATGTCAATTGAGGAAAGATTAAAAGAACTCGGTATTACTTTACCTCCTGCACCACAGCCCCTCGGTGCATACCTGCCCTGTGTGAGATCGGGTAATTTATTGTTTTTGAGTGGCATACTCCCCTTAAGGGAAGGGAAATTATTAAGGACAGGAAAGGTCGGAGAGTCATTAACCATAGAAGAGGCTAAGGAAGAGGCAAGACAGGTCATTATTAATGCCCTAAGCATTGTGAAGGCCACAATTGGAACCCTTGATCTCCTTTCGAGATGTCTAAAACTGAATGGCTACATTGCCTCATCTCCTGATTTCATAGAGCAGCCTGCTGTTCTTAATGCAGCCTCTGAACTCCTTTATAATATCTTTGGCGATGCCGGGAAACACGCAAGGGTTGCTATAGGCGTCAATACTTTACCATTAAATTCACCAATTGAGATAGATTTTATCTTTGAAGTCTCTTCTTGAGATGTTCGAGGATTCGCTGAATTTTCTAAGGTTTATAAAGGCATAAATTTTCATAAAAATTATACACTAATCTCTGACCCTTTCTATTACAGCACCAAGAGCTTTCAGTTTCTCCTCAATCCTTTCATAACCTCTGTCGAGGTGATAGAGCCTGTGAATAACCGTTCTTCCTTGTGCCGCAAGACCTGCAACTACAAGAGATGCACTCGCCCTGAGGTCCGTTGCCATCACATCGGCACCCTTAAGCTTCTCGACCCCTTTCACTGTAGCAACGCTGCCTTCTATATCAATATCAGCACCCATTCTTCTCAATTCAGCGACATGCATAAACCTGTTCTCAAAGACCGTCTCCCTTATAACACTCGTCCCACTGGCAAGACACATGAGGGCCATGAACTGAGCCTGCATGTCAGTAGGGAATCCAGGGTAAGGCATGGTCTTTACATCACTGGCCTTAATCATGTCAGTACCCTTAGCCCTGAGCCAGCCTTTTCCTTCCTCTATCTGCATACCTGTCTCTCTCAACTTCATTATGAGGGCCTCTATGTGTTCTGCCCTGCAGTTTTTTATCAATATATCTCCACCTGTTATGCCCGCAATTGTTAAAAAAGTCCCTGCCTCGACCCTGTCAGGTATGACTGTATGGTTCATTGGAGATAATTCATCCACACCCTCTATCACGATCCTGCTACTTCCAGCACCCTCAATGCTTGCACCCATTAATATCAGGGCCTCTGCTAAGTCAACAACCTCTGGTTCCTTCGCTGCATTTTCTATTACCGTTCTTCCCTTTGCAAGCGTAGCAGCCATCATGAGGTTCTCCGTTCCTGTAACGGTTGGGATGTCGAGATATATATTTGCTCCCTTCAATCTTTTCGATCTTGCAATCACATATCCACTATCAAGCTCTATCTCCGCACCCATCTTTGAAAGACCTGAGAGATGAAGATTTATAGGCCTTGCTCCTATGGCACATCCGCCTGGCAAAGAAACTCTTGCCTTTCCATATCTGGCAATGAGGGGACCAAGGACAAGAACAGATGCCCGCATCGTCTTAACAAGTTCATAGGGGGCCATGAACTTGTTAATATTGGTGGTATCGAGGATAATCTGACCTGCCTCGAGATGAAAACCTGCGCCAAGGTTTGCAAGGAGTCTTCCCATCGTCATGACATCGACAAGTCTCGGAACCCCATTAATTATATTCTCTCCTGAAGTGAGCAATGAGGCAGCCATAACAGGGAGGGTAGCATTCTTTGCCCCGCTTATCTCTACCGCACCTCTTAGTTTGATACCACCTCTTATAACGAGTTTATCCATGATTTTGTTTAGTGATGAGTGATGAGAAATGAGTTATTTCGCCGTAGTCAGGGCAGATACATCGAGTTTGACCATGAGCTCCTTTGGATTCCTGTAATCCCTTACCCGCGTATCAAGTTCCTTCACCACAAGATATGGCGTCCTCGTCTCTATAGAATAAAGAATATCACCCAATGCCCTCGCATCAGGCAATACCGCATCAATGCTCACACTAATTACCTTAAACTTGCCACGGTCTTCGGGCTTCCCGACCCTTTCACTCGAGATCGTTCCACCCCTTCCAACTATAATGCCCTTTACCATGTCCTGCAGTGTAGCAGCAGCGAGCGAAAGGGTCTGTCCCTCAATAAGCTTGGAGTCCTCGGCCTTTCTCGTCTCCTTCAATCTGTTAAGTTCCCTTTCAAGTTGTGGCCTCTCATATATGAGGGCATTGTATTTTTCAAGGGTTTTCATCTTCACTGCCTGCTCTTCTTTAATCGATGTTATCTCGGACTGAACCCTCAGATAACCATATTCATACAGGACCAGGCAAAGGAGTATCAATATAAGAGGTATACCTACAAAAATAATCCTATTTCTTTTCAATCTTCACCTCGGGCCCTTTAGTTGTCTCTATTTCCATCTTAATAATAAATCTATCGGCATTCATCCTCGCATCCCTGAAGGTGGGAGATGAAAACTCTGCCTTTCTGAAATACCTCGATGCCTCGAGCTTTGGCAGGAGCTCTGTTGCAGACCCAGCATAACCCTCTATATCAACATTTGTTTCAGTTACCCTGAATCTCGTAAGCCATGTATTCTTGGGTAGTATCAATGTCATTTCCTTGAGAATAGCTAAAGAAGACCTTCCTTCCTTAAAGTTATTTATAGATGCCACCTCATCTCTCAGATCCTCAACCTCCTTTTTGAGTGATTCAACCTTTTTAGCCTCTATCTTCTTCTTAGCAATCTCCGCCTCAATAGCATGAAGCCGTCTTTCCTCAACCCTCAGAGGTGTAATGAAATAAATAACAGCAAGAGAGACAATAGTGATAAAAAGGATCAGGGTCAGAAGAAGGGGTATCTGCCTTTTCTCCCTTTTGCCACAGGAGAGAAGATTTATTCTTTCTCCTCTAATCAATGACTCAAT
>JBKBUA010000070.1:0-1776 GCA_046290845.1 Thermodesulfovibrionales bacterium | reverse complement strand
GACCTCAAGGTCTCCTTAATGCTGCTGTCCCTTGGTAGTAATAATATCTCAGGAGTGGATCCTGATGACTTTACCCTTTCGAAAAAGGGCTGCAACTCTTTAACGACCTTAGCTGTCCTCGCTTTATCATCTTCTGTTTCAAAACTACCTGAGGTATAATCAACCGTTACAGACCCTTCGAGAAGACCTGCTTCATAGAAGTTTTTACCCAAATCGAGAAAGATTGTACTGCCTTTCCCACCTGAATAAAAGTTGAGTGCTGCCATGGCGGTCATGCTCACTGTTATTCTTTTTACATCAATTCCCTTTTCTTGTAAGGCCTCAATATAAGGTATAACAGCATCCTTCTTCGCAGCAGCAATAAGGAGGGACAACCTGTTATCTTCCTCCTTTATTATCCTGTAGTCATAAAATACATCTTCCGGATTAAAGGGAGTCAGGCGGTCCATCTCAAAAGAAAGAACATTCTGGAGATTCTCCTTCACGGTAATTGGAAACTCTGCAATCTTAAGCACTGCCCAAGACTTTGGAACAATCAAGGTGACATCGGGTTTCTTCTTTAAAGGACCCAATACAATTGAGGCAGCAGTTGCTACCTCATCAGGAGACGGAAATCTTTCTTCATCATAATTAAAATATCTAAGTGCTCTAACCTTAAGCTTTGAGAATAGACTTGAACCATAAGCTACAGAGACAGAACCTCTCTCTATTGATAAGGTCAACGCCTTTCTCGAAAAACCCTTTTCAAAGGGACTGAAGGTCAAGACCTTTAAAAACCTGCCGAGCAATCGCACAGAGGCTTCTGAAATATTTTCAAACCAGGATATTATCTTGTTAATCCTTAGTATTGCTTCTGCCATATTCTATCCACAACGGTGATTTGTAATAAACATACCTGTAATTTTCACC
Source organism: Thermodesulfovibrionales bacterium (assembly GCA_046290845.1). Taxonomy (GTDB): domain Bacteria; phylum Nitrospirota; class Thermodesulfovibrionia; order Thermodesulfovibrionales; family UBA9159; genus JBBIPQ01. The sequence goes on along the minus strand of JBKBUA010000070.1, from coordinate 867 downwards.
CTCCAGTGAAACAGTTGCCCTTATTGTATAGCCACCTTTACCCCCTTTAAAGCCTGCTGAATCTATGGTGAAGGTATTAGAATCGATATAGGACAAATATTGATTGCTCTCCATGGGTACACCAACCTCAGAAGGATTTGTAATCTTTTTGTTCTCCCTATAACTAATTATATTGTCTGCAATCTCCTGGGTTATACCTGGCACAGCGAGCAATACCTCCCTCGGTGCAGAGTTAATGCTGATCTGGGGGCTCTTTGAATGGACAGTTACAAACTCTATAAGCCCCTTTTTACCTTCACCTCCATATAGAAGTTCATGTGTTATTCCCTTCACGAATATGAGCTCCTCAACAGAGTCAAAATTTGCATTCTTTGCCCTGTAAGGGTTAGGAAGACTCATGTAGTAATCACTCTCTGCACCATTCAATCTCCTCAGATCATCAGCATCCTTCCAGTCCATTATAGCATCCACTATTGCATCGCTTTCCTCATTCTTGAGACCCAATTGAATAAGCAGATTCTTTAATAATACATCAGGTGCTGTATTGATGTCTACCTTGCCAAATTCATCCATTATCTTCACCTCGTAATATCCACCACCGAATTCTCCTGTATAGGGCGTTCCATCCAATCTCCATGACTCTTTCTCCGGGATACTGAAAAACCTCTTATTAAAAAATATCTCCACGATTCCGCGTTCTATTCCTGCCTGTGCAATAAACCTCTTTTCTATCCCATCTTTGAAAGACAACACAGAATGAGTCTCAACCCTCGTTGAGAAAGAAAAGGCAAAGACTATCACCATCAATACCGTAAGAACCCATAGCACAAGCAGAAGGGCAACGCCTCTTTCGGTCTTCATTTCCTT
>JBKBUA010000006.1:38259-39998 GCA_046290845.1 Thermodesulfovibrionales bacterium | reverse complement strand
GCTGTGATACATTTGCCTTTGGAACGCCCAGTATCTCTACAAGCTCACTAACGGTCTTTTCACCATCCTTCAGGGCATTGAGTATCTCTATCCTCTTGGAGCTGGATAAGGTCTTGCAAATGTCTGATTGTAACTCGAATATTGTCTTGTCTCTTTTCATGTCAATATTCTATTGATTTTGTTGGCTGAAGTCAATCATTTTGCTTACGCTCGGGAAAAGGCTTATATCTGTATGAGGTAAGAAGAGGGCTGATATATACTCATCCATAAAGCCCCTCGATACAGAAAGCTCCACATATGTCATCTTAGAGGCTATATCTTCTGCCTCTTTTCTTAGCTCCTCAGATAAAAGGCAGAGGTACGCACCTGTTATTGAGGTATTTCCTAAAAAGGTGAACCTCTCCCTCGGTAGATCAGGCAACATACCGAGTATTATCGCCTTCTCAACATTTAAATAATTCCCAAAGCCTCCTGCTATATAAACCCTTTCTATTACATCCATACCAAAACCTACCTCTTTAAGTAAAAGAGTAACGCCTGCGTATATGGCTGCCTTTGCCCTGAGTATGTTTTCTATATCCACCTCAGTCAGCACGATCTCCTTCGATAAACTCAGGACGCTGTCCTTGTCCTTTCCCTCGTAAAAAAGGAATTCCTTTCCATCCTCACCAGTCCTGACCCTTCTACTCTTAGAATCAATGAGTTTTCCCTTCTGATCGATTATACCCGAGAGGAACATTTCTGATATAGCATCTATCATGCCTGATCCACATATACCTATAGGTTTAGAATTACCTATCACCTTGATCTCAGGCTCGAGTGTCTCCCGATTGATAGAAACAGACTCAATCGCTCCTTCCGTTGCCCTCATACCATTTTTAATGCCACTACCTTCAAAGCATGGGCCTGCTGAACAGGCTGCTGTCATTAACCACTCATTATTTCCAATGGCTATCTCGCCATTTGTGCCAATATCCATAAAGAGGGCGATCTCAGAACTTCTGTGCATTCGTGATGCAAGGACACCTGCCACAATGTCACCGCCAACATAGCTTGCAACACAGGGTAATGTATAGACAGTGGCCTGAGGATTTATTTCAATCCGTGCAGTACCTGCCTTCCATCGAGGGAAGAAATTGGCGGTCGGGATATAAGGCTCTTCTCTTATATAGGCAGGGTCAAGGCCCCAGAATATATGGGACATTGTGGTATTGCCTGCTATGACTATAGATTCTATATCATCCCTGTTTATTTGATGCCTTTCGAGGATCGGCCTCAGGAGGTCATTTATATCCGAGACGATGGCATCCCTTAATTCATTGAGACCCCCGCCTTCTGTGGCATGAATAATACGGGTAATTACATCATCGCCATATCTCATCTGGGAGTTGTAGGTGGAGCCAACATCGATAAGTCTGCCATCTATTAAATCCACGAGATAGAGGACTACCGTTGTAGTGCCAATATCAACAGCCAGGCCATATCTACCTCTAAACTTCTCAGAATCAGTGATATAAAGGACTTCCTTATCCTCTGTATAACCGAGAACCACCTTCCAGTTTGCTTCTCTTAATATCCTCGAAAGACCTGAGACAAAGCGATGGGAGAACCTCATCTCTTTAAGTCCCTTTTCCTCGAGAGACCTCTTCAGCCTATCGAGGTCGCTAATATTGTCATAGATTGTCGGCGGAGGTATATCGAGACAGACCTGTTTGACCATTGGCGAGACCTTTGTATGA
>JBKBUA010000006.1:26019-38162 GCA_046290845.1 Thermodesulfovibrionales bacterium | reverse complement strand
GGGCCCTCCATAACCTTGACCCTGCATTTCCCGCATGTCCCTTTCCCCCCACAGGAAGCAACGAGATAAACCCCTTGCCTTTTTAAGGCCCTGTAAAGGTCTTCTCCACTCTCAATGGATAATGTCTTTCCAGAGGTTAATCTGATTTCCATATTCTTAATCAAAATTGAAAATTCTTAGTACCAAATTCCTACAATCATAATATAATATAAAATAAAATTTTTCTTGACAAGATGATTTTTGGGGAATGAAATTTGTAATGTCTCTCTTTTTGTTTACTGCGAGAATATATCTCTGCCTTATTGCTATGCACAAAAAACCTTGAAGAAAGGAGGATCTTAAGTCATGAGCAGTCCTTCCTATTTAAATAAAAAGGAAGAAGACCTTGTGTTAGGGAGAAGTATCCATAGTCTTTTTGTTGCCTTTTATCCTGATATGGGATAAATACTAATTTAGGTAACGAATATGAAGGATATGAAGGATATGAAGGATATGAAGGATATGAAGGATATGAAGGATATAATCTTTTACCATAGGGCCTATAGAAAGGTCTCGATTGCGGGTAAGAAAATCTTCTTTGAATTCTGGTTCCTCACATTGCCTATATTGATAGTTATATTTTCCCTGTACCCCGAAATAACTTTTCTTATGAACCGGTTTGCAAGATATGCGCTTTTATCTTCCTTCCCATCTGCTGATATAAGGATATTAGAGAAACCCTATATGTTCAGCAAAGTGTACATCCTCGATCTATCCGGAAGGCATCCGTCTCCTATGTTATCCTTTTCCCTATTTTTATTTTCCTTATTAAGCATCCTTCTTGTAACTAAAACAAGGGTATCCAAACCTATAGCCGCATGGTTCATTTTTGTATCATCTATAAACCTTATATCCTCTGTCTTCTTTATACTCACACCCTCTATATTCCCCTATGACATAGGGAACTTTTCAGAGTTTTATGTTAAGACTGAAGTGAGTATATGGTTTTTTGTCCCGATAGTTATGGGAATAACGCTGCTGCTCTTACCTTCTAATATTCTCTCCAGGCTTTTCGTAACGGTAATAACACTTCTATATTCCGTAATATTCGGCATCCTGCGATATACTGTTTTTCTCTATATCCTTAAACAATTTTCCTACTTATTTATGCCGCTTCTATTTTTTGCCTTTGGCCCACTTATGGATTTCACATATATGGTTGGTATATATTCGCTGTATAGCAGTGTTATCGCCAAAGAAAAGAATAACCGATCAGAGATAGGACTCTGGAAATGGTCATAATCCTTAAATCCTACTTCATCTTTATAGTGTTTACCATGATCCTATATGCAGTAAGACACCTCTTATTTGCCCTAAACCGGCTTACCGGTAAACAGAGGATCTATTATCAGGATATCGTTGACTCCGAGTTGCCGTGTATCTCTGTTTTTATTCCAATGCATAACGAGGAAAAGGTAGCAGCTAATATACTTGATCTATTGGTTGTCACTGACTACCCAAGATCTAAACTTGAGATTATACCAATAAACGATCATTCTACGGATAAGACAATGGAGATACTCAATGAATATGCTTCAAGATATCCTTATATAAGACCTTTACATAGAAACGAAGGGAAACGGGGAAAGCCGGCAGCACTGAATGATGCCTTGAAGCTTGCCAATGGAGAAATTGTTATAGTATTTGATGCAGACTATCTTCCCCCTCGAGGCATCCTTAGGGATATAGGGGTCTCCTTTAAGGATCCAGAGGTTGGTGCTGTGATGGGAAGGGTAATTCCAGAAAATACCAAAAAGAATTTACTTACTAGGCTTATAGATCTTGAGAGAACCGGGGGCTATCAGGTGGACCAGCAGGCAAGGTATAATTTAAGGCTTATCCCTCAGTACGGGGGAACAGTAGGCGGATTCAGAAGGGAAGTGGTTTCATTCCTTGGAGGGTTTGATCCAAATATCCTTGCAGAGGACACAGAACTAACTTTCAGACTGTTAATTAATGGATGGAAGGTGGTTTATGCAAACAGAATTGAATGTTACGAGGAGGCCCCCGAAGAGTGGAATGTGAGGGTGAAACAGATCAGGAGATGGGCTAGGGGACATTCACAGGTGATGTTTAAGTATCTTTTGCCCCTAATCAGAACACCATATCTAACGGCCATAGAGAAGATAGATGGGCTCCTATTGCTCTTTATATATACTATCCCTTTTATACTCCTTACAGGGATAGCGGATTCCATCTTTCTTTTCTTTCTCGGAGAGATGCAGATAATAGAAAGCCTCGTTGTCTTGCTATTTATAGCCGCCTACAATACCTTCGGTAACTTTGCCGCCTTTTACCAGATCGGTACCGCCTGTCTACTCGATGGTGCCACAAACAGGATACGCCTGCTCCCTCTTCTCCTCTTCAATTTTTTATTCAACATGTGGTATACATCGCTGGGATTTTTGGATGCGCTGCTAGACCAGATAACAAATAGAGAAACATCATGGCATAAGACAAAACGATTTAGAGAGGTCGAAAATAGATGAATCTGTTTCTCGTATTTCTGTTTTTTTTAATACTGTTCTTAATCCCTTTTATCCCGGCTATTATAGAGCTATTAAGACCAAAGGATGCATCGCCTCTCTTCATTCCAATGGATTATTCAAAGGATCCGAGATACTTTGGTAGGTCCTTTAGAAATATTCTTGGAAATGCGATTACTGCAGATACCGGTGCAGGAATAAGAGAAGTTACATTATCTAGGAATGAGAAGGTAGAGATTGTTAACTCTAAAAGGATAGGTAAAGGAGAAAATGTTAACCACATCCTTTACATAATTGGAGACCTCGTTTCTGAAAATGAGGCAAGATTTAATAAAGAGGTTTATGTGAAAGGGAATGCTCTTATTGGCAGTAAAAATGTCCTAAGAGCTATAGCCTGTGAAGGAGGGCTCTCTTTGTCCAGGGAGGTCAACATCGTGAGATGGGCAGATGCAGAGGGAAGGATTGAGGTCTATGATGGTTGCGATCTTGGAATAAACACGTCTTCAGGGGATGAACTCAGGATCGGTAGAGGCTGTAAGTTTAAACGCCTATACGGCCTACCTGTAATAACCTATGGTATGAGCAATAATAATCAGGGCCTTTGTACAGATAAAGGAGATATCTCTTGTGACACGCGGATAGTAACTAAGGACCATATGATAGTACCACCCTTTTCAAGAGTCGAGAAAGACCTCATCGTAAAAAAAGACCTTAGGGTGAAGAAGGGGTGCGTCTTAATTGGAAGCATAAAAACCTATGGGAATCTGATTATTGAGGGAAATGTTAATATATTTGGAAATATATTTTCTGAAGGAGATATAGAAATTTGGGAGGGCAGCGCGGTCTTAGGAGATGTCTTTTCACAGAGGATTATAACTATAAAGAAAGGGGTGAGGATAGGAAGTGCTGGAATGATTAAATCAGTTATAGGTAAAAAGGGAATTGTAATCGGTCAGGATATTATGATTTATGGATATTTAATGACCGAAGGTTTAGGTGTAGTAATATGAAGAGAGTCTTAATCCTTATTATAATCTTAGCCATCTTGATTTTTTCGATTTACAGCATTAATCTTGTTTATAAGACCTGGAGGCTATCGAGGTTACATTATCTCAGCGTCCTTCTGGTATATAATCCTGCCCTTATAAAGGATTACTCCTATATCCTTAAAGCCTATAAAAGCGTCCTCGAAGAAGAGGGAGTGCCACATGACGAGATAAATGTCAATCATCTGCTCTCGTTAAAGATAGACGATATAGTGCTGAGTAAGCCGGTTATAATATTTCCAGATGGTCTAACCCAGATTCTGCCTGAAGAACTAAGATCATGGATAAAGAGTTATCTCCTCAGGGGTGGTAACATAGCTATCATATATGATGCCGGGATTAGAAATATAAGGGGCGCTTTTCGTGATGAGGCGATGTTCTCTGATATAGTCAGGATAAACTATATAAACTATAATAGACTTCGTGAAAATGCTTACACCCTTGGTTATATAAGATTTGACGATAGGGGAGATATGGACTTTTTGCAAATACCTTTCGGGAAGATTGAAGAAGGTTCCCTCCTCGGAGGTTACGCCTATGGTAAGCTCGAGTATCCCGTAGCAAGAAATGAATTAAAAGGTAGCATAAGTGAGGATCAGATTTATGCCTATGTAGTCGCGCAGGAAGGAGAAAGATACCCTGCTGTGGTGATAAGAGATTACGGGAAGGGTAAAGTGCTTTATGTTAATCTCCCACTAGGGCACCTGAAGGCCTATTCGGATGACCTCCCATTAAGGGCCATCCTCAGGGCCTTTCTGTTCAGGGTTGTAAAAATACCGCACCTTCAGAATACCCACAATGGAAAAGGTGGCTTGGTAATAAACTGGCATATCGATTCAAATATTGAATGGAAGAGTATTCCCCTTATGCTTAGGAATGGATACCTGATGGAAGACATAGAATACTCCATTCACATAACTGCCGGGGACTTCAGGGATAAACCTGGAGACAACCTTGGGTTTGATGCCTGTGGTAAAGGTAAATCTTTTGTCCAGACTATGATGGGCTATGGAATTATAGGCTCTCACGGTGGTTGGTCCCACAATTATTTCTCAACACACATTAATAATGGCAAATTCTCAAAAAGAGATATCTACAGGTATATAAAGAAAAATAACGATTGCCTTGAGAGCATAACAGGATATAAAATATCCGAATATGCTGCGCCAAACGGGATTCACCCCCAAATGGTTACCAAGGTACTGGAAAAGTTAGGATTGATATCTTACTACTATGCAGGAGATACAGGTTCGGCACCTAACAGGACCTTTTTAAATAAAAGGATGGTTTCTGATAGAATTGTTGCCTTCCCAATAATGCCCTTTGGACGGTCAGCCTCCCTTTATGAGATGAAGGGTGCAGGGAAGACAGAAGATGAAGTAAAAATGTGGCTTATCGAGACCGTAGATTATGCTATCAAAAACAGAACAATAAGGCTTATATATTCTCACCCCTATGACATACCAAATTACCCATCTGCATTAAAGTCCTTTTTAGATTATGCAGAAAGGATGCAGAAAGACAATAAAATCGAGATAAAGTCTATGAGCTACTTCGCACGGTTTCTACTCAGATTTCTGAAAACAGATTATACCTTGAAGATAAAGGATAAGAAATTAATCGTATCTCTGAAAAATCCTGAAGGGTTGGATGGAATAACAGTAGCATTACCAAAGAACGTTTACAAAAAGCCAGATCTTGATGGCTTAATCATTCAAGAAGATGATGACTACTATTATTTAAGCATTAAGGGGAAATTTAATAAAAAGATTATTTATCTCGATCATCTCTAATCTTAGGGGGCTTATTAGAATGAAGATATTCATTGTCTTTGGCACAAGGCCAGAGGCTATAAAACTTGCACCAGTAATCTACAGACTCAGGAATAAGTTTGATGTAAAGGTAGTATCTACAGGGCAGCATCTTGAGTTAACACATCAGGTCATAGACTTCTTCAGGTTAAAGCCCGATTACAGCTTTGGATGTATGACAGATAAGCCTGATCTCGAAAAACTTTATGAATGTATTCAAAAGGAGATGAGGATAGCTATCGACAAAGAAGATCCCGATCTAATAATTGTTCAGGGGGATACACTGACAGCCTATGCAGCTGCCTTCGTTGGATTTATGTTAAAAAAACCTGTCTTTCATGTAGAGGCAGGGTTGAGAAGTTTTAATAAGTACTCTCCGTTTCCAGAGGAGATGCTGAGGGTTTTAATAAGCAGGCTTGTTGATTTCCATTTTGCTCCCACTTTAATGGCTTATAAGAACCTTTTGTCAGAAGGCATAAGAAAAGACAGGATAATAATTACTGGCAACACTGTTGTTGACGCCCTTTTACTTGCCCAAAAGCTACTAGATGAAAAAGCAGCCCTTGAAGAGCTATCAGGTTATTACCCTAATATCGAGATGCTACTCAGGACCAAGAGACTCTCGCTGATAACAGTTCACAGGAGGGAGAACATTGGTATGCCTCTCAGAGAGATATGCAGGGCCATACGTTTTCTATCAGAGAGGCATAAGGACACCCTTTTCCTATGGCCACTCCATAAGAATCCTGAGGTCAGGGAGATCGTGCTTGAGGAATTAATGAACAAAAAGGAAAATATAATGTTTACCGAGGCCCTTTCTTATCAGACCATGATATACCTGATGAAGAGGTCCCATATCCTAATGACTGATTCTGGGGGAATACAGGAAGAGGCGCCTGCCTTTGGAAAGCCTGTCATGATTTTAAGGGATGTCACCGAGAGGCCAGAGATCGTTGATGTAGGCATTGGTTTTCTTGTTGGTAGCGATAAAGACAGAATCATCAAACTCTTCTCACAGTTTTACGAGGATGAGAATATCTACAAAGCTATTTCAGAGAAGATCAACCCTTTTGGAGACGGAAAGGCATCCGAGAGGATACTCCAGTTTCTCCTGCGGGAAGTCGTCAGGGACTTTATAAATGGGTACCCATCATCGTCCAGGGAAGTCTTAAATATTCCAGATACTTTTAATTTTGGGGAGACGCCATGAAAAGGGTGCTTATGCTCGTGTTACTCTGTGTTTTGATAATCTCTATACCGAGAAATATGTTCGGGCAGGATGAATCTGTAAAGAGACATCGCCTTGAGGCTAATTTTTCTTACGAATACCTTTCTCCAAATGAAGTTTATGGCTCGTGGAAAACACTTTCCGTGGGATTTTACGACAAACCTAGGAATGACTTCACCTACTTCCTTCAACTCGGGGCGTTTTCAAGAAAGGATGGAGAAGCGTTACTCGGAACTATAGGAGCCTATAAAGACTGGGGAGAGCTTTTATATACATACTCAGCCCTATCTGCAGGCACAAGGTCAGAATATCTGCCACAGATCAGGATAGATCATGACTTTAATATCAAGTTTGGTGCTATGAAAAATATTGTATGGACTGCTGGAGCTTCCTACCTGAAGTATTTCGATGTTCATGAAGACGTAATCTTATCAACGGGGATAACTCTTTATTACGATAAATGGATATGGAGGTACAGGTCATTCAGAAATGAGAGCGATCCCGGAAGCATTGTCTCTTACTCTCACCTTATCAGTGTTGGATATGGTAGGGAAGGTTGGCGATGGACATACCTCGACTTCTCTTTTGGCAAACAGGCTTATCTTGCTGCCTACCTGGCAAGTCCTGAAGAGGTAAGACAGAACTCCTTATACACTTCTCTTAAACACAGACACTGGATAGGTAAAGACTACGGTATATTTGGAGACCTCAGTTACTTTAAGTTAAAAGACGGATATGATAAATATGGTTTTTCCTTCGGAATCTTCAAGGAGTTTTAAGAAATTCTCACGTTTATTCAGATTAAGCTGAAGGCTGAAGTCCAGCACTGGCGGGATTAACAGTTCTCACTTTCGAACTGTTTAAACTGTTCAAACTATTCAAACTGTTTTCCCAAATAGGCTTGCCAGCTTAAGCAGCAATCTGATAATATTTCCATTATGGATCTCAGGGAAAGACTTATTGCCCTCATCATGGAACGCTCCTTTATGAAGAGTGATGAACCTGTCTTCAGACTCTCCTCTGGCAAGATGAGTAACTTCTATTTTGACCTTAAGAAGACTACATATTCACCCGAGGGGCTTTATCTCGTTGGCAACTTAGTCTTTGATAAGATAAAGGAGATAGGACTCAAGCCAAAGGCAATTGGAGGACTGACAATGGGTGCTGACCCCATTGCTGCTGCAACGGCCTATACATCCTATCTCAGGGGTGAGCCTATTGAGGCCATGGTTATAAGAAAGGAACCAAAGGGTCACGGGACTGGTAGCCAGGTGGAGGGTTTCGTAAAGCCAGGAGATGAGGTTATCATAATAGATGATGTAATAACAACAGGAGGCTCTACTATTAAGGCGATTGAGGCTGCAAGGGCAGCAGGATTGAAGGTTATGGCTGTTATAGTGGTACTCGACAGGTGTGAATGTGATGGAAGGCAGAATATAGAAAGGCTCGGTTATCCAGTATATCCTGTACTTACAATAAAGGACTTTGTAAATTAGTGCGATCGTCCTTACTGTCGTCCCGCACCCATCTCAGATAGAACGGCATGAATAAGGGCATGGCCTTGCCCTCTGAGATGGGGGCGGGATCGCACTAAAGGGAGTGGACAATCACATATCTTATTATTGATGGATATAACCTTATCGGGACCTATCACAGAGACCTCGAGGCTCAGAGGAACAAACTTATCGAGAGTCTCATCAGATACAGGGAGAGGAAAGGTCACAGGATAATCCTCGTCTTTGATGGTTGGAAGTCAGGAGGGGTTAGGGAAGAACACATGGAAAGAGGGGGTATAAGGATAATATATTCCAGGCTTGGTGAGAAGGCTGACTCTGTCATTAAGAGGATAATATCGACGGAGAGGCAGGAATGGATCGTGATAACCTCTGACAGGGATATAGCCTCTGAGGCTTGGCGATGTGGTTCTATACCAGTTCCATCAGAGGTCTTTTATGAGAAGGTAATAGATGAAGACAGGTTTGAGGCTGAAGGCTCAGGGTTTGAGGAGATCTGGGAGACCGGTCTTCAACCTGCCTTTCACAAGGGGAACCCTTACAGGCTCTCAAAAAAGGAGAGGGCTATAAGGAGAGCCATAAGCAAACTGTGACAGGACCCTCTGATAAGGTAACTATCTTTTTCAGTCTCTTTTTGCTTCTTCTTGTTATCTTCAATTACAGTAACATCCCTGTCTCAAATTATCTCATAATTATCTATATATCGATCATCTTTTTTCAGTTTGTCCTTATTAAATTAAGTAGGCATAATGATGGGTTTACAGGTGCATCGAGAGCTTGTCGAACCGACTCTATCTTAAAACTCAGCCGCGATATTGTATTCCCTGTTGTAAGCGTCCTTGTAATCTTTGATAGTCTCGAGGGTATCGTTCACAACATAAATCCTCGCGACATTGATTATATCCTTATTAGACTCGATTATTTTATCTTTAATGCCTATCCAGGCCTGATGATCGAGAAGATAGAAAACCCCTTTCTTACAGAGATCGTACAGGTAGCCTATACCTCTTATTACTTCCTTCCCATAACACTCGGTATCTTGCTGAAGGTGAAAGGTGACAGGGAGGGTTTTAACAGGACACTCTTCCTGATACTTCTCTGCTTTTATCTTTCCTATGTGGGTTATCTGTTATTCCCTGCCCTCGGTCCCAGGTATACAATGAATCACCTCTATTCAGGAGAATTAAAGGGTCTTTTTTTCTTTGAACATATACAGCGGATATTGAATCAACTTGAAGGTATCAAAAGGGATGCCTTTCCGAGCGGTCATACAGCCATTGCCCTGACTGTGCTTGTCCTTGCTTACAGATACCACAGGAGATTCTTTTATGTTACACTTCCTGTAGTACTGCTGCTTATATTTTCGACAGTTTACTGCAGGTATCACTATGTGGTGGATGTGATTGGGGGCATTCTTTTGACTGTTATAACCTTCTTTGTAGGCAACGGGATATATAAGAGATATGAACCAGAAAAAGCAAAGGATCCTTATAATTGAGGACGAGAAAAAGATCTCTGATATAGTAACCCTGTATCTCGATAGAGAAGGCTTTACAGTGGATGTTGCAGCCACTGGAGAGGATGGGTTACGTCTAATGAAGGAATCACCTGACCTCATTATACTTGACCTGATGCTACCTGATATACCAGGTGAAGATATATGCAAGATGATAAGAGAGAGATCAAATATCCCCATAATAATGCTTACTGCAAAGAGTTCAGAAGAGGAAAGGATCAGAGGTCTTGGTATTGGTGCTGATGACTATGTTGTAAAACCCTTCAGCCCAAGGGAACTCATTGCTCGTATTAAGGCCCTTTTAAGGAGGGCCAGCCCCTCAAAAAAGGATATCTTGAGCTTTAACAGGGGACTCCTAATTCTCAACCCTGAGAGGTTTGAGGCGAAAATAGGTGGCATGCCTGTCGAGCTTACAGAGACGGAATTCAGGATACTCTTGACCCTCTCAGAAAGACCAGGAGTCGTGTTTTCGAGGGAGCAGCTTATCAATATGGTCCAGGGATATGACTTCGAGGGATACGACAGGACCATAGATGCCCATATAAAGAATATAAGGCATAAACTTGGAGAAGACCCGAAGAGGCCTCTTTTTATTAAGACAGTTTACGGTCTCGGCTATAAATTTGCAGGATTACCAGATGAGGACTAAACTCTTTGCTGCCTTTATTCTCGTTATATCAATTGCCTTACTATCAAATATCGTCTTTCAATGGCTCATAATGAGGGACTTTGATGATTATGTGAGGGGTGTTAAGGAGGATCATCTTTACTGGGTCCTTGCCTCTGTTGAGGGTAGCTACCTGAAGGATAAATGGGACATGAACCTTCTTAATGAATCTGTTCACTGGGCGATGATGCTCGGCTTTGATGTAATGGTCAAGGACAATAATGGCGAGGTAGTTACGGATTCTCACAGTGTGATGGAATCCCTTCCCGAAGGTATGAAACACAGAATGTCATCAATAATTAACATTCACTCCTCTGAAGAAAAGTACGAGGCCTTTCCGCTCTTTATAGGCGGTCATGAGATAGGCACGATGTACGTTAGACCCATTACTATCAAGGGAACGGTAAGGCTTAAGGAGGAAGTCTTCAAAAACAGAGGTAGGCATTTTCTCATCATATCCTTTCTCATAGCTGGTCTCGGTGCTATTGCCATGGCCATATTCCTGAGCCTCAACCTGACGAGACCTTTGCGAAGACTTAAGGAGGCAGCAGAAAGGATCGCAGAAGGAAAGGTCGAGTCGAGGATTGACCTTTTCAAAGAGAAGAGAGCTTTTCTGAGGATTTTTGAGAAGGACGAGGTGGAGAAGCTCTCGGAGAGTTTTGCTTACATGGCACGGACACTCGAAAAAGAGGAGATGCTGAGGAAAAGGCTTACATCAAATATAGCCCATGAGTTGAGAACGCCTCTTACTATAATGAAGGCTAATGTCGAGGCTTTGCTCGACGGTGTGGTTTCGAATTTTGAGGCTGGTTTGAATAATATTAAGTCCGAGATAGAGAGGTTACAGCGGCTTATCGAAGGAATCGAAGATATTGCTAAGGCTGAGGCGAGTTTTATAAAAAAGGGAGAAGCAACCTCCGTAAACCTGGGGGAATTTCTCAATAATATAGTGTTATCCATGAAATCGCTTTTCAATAAGAAAGGGCTTTATCTGAGACTGGAGGAAAAGGAGACTATCGATGTTATTACTGATGTTGATAAAATTGAAAGTATTATCAGGAACATAATATCCAATTCGTTAAAATATACTGAACAGGGTGGCATAGTGATCGATTATGGAAAAGAAGGGGATGGATTTTATATAGAGGTTATTGATACAGGGATTGGCATCGAGGAAGAAGATTTAGATAAGGTCTTCAGAAGGTTTTATAGTTCGGAAGATAATTATAGTTTTGGTCTTGGTCTTGCCATTGTTAAGGAACTCGTAGAGGTTATGGATGGCAGGATAGTGCTTAAAAGTAAGCCTGGACAGGGGACTACCTTCAGGGTAGAGTTGCCTAATTTAAGATCTTAATATAAGAATTTGTCCTTAATTCATTAATGTGTCTCTTAAGCAACCTGTTGAGTTCAAGCTGAATCAGATAATCCTCGATCTTATCTCTCACCGATTCATAACTTGAGTCCTTGAACTCCGAGATGTTGGAATCGTAAAATGCCCTGATTTCCTCTTCCCTTATCCTGATAAAGGCCTTTACCTTCAGTTCTATATATTCATTAAGCAATTCATCTTCTGTGCGAGCCTCTATCTTTAATTTCTTAGCCTCTCTGAGAAGCAGTATCCTGTTTATATATGTATTGAGAAGGTCATCTCTTGTAATGTCAGGCTTTATCTTTGCGGTATTATCATAATACTCATTGAATTCCCTGAGTGTGATTGCTCTGTCATCGACATAGGCTATCACCCTGTCAATGAGTTCTGCAGAGGCTGGTAGGACAGGCAGGATATAGGATACAAGATACAGGATACAGGATACAGGATACAGGATATAGTCCTGC
>JBKBUA010000006.1:9849-25926 GCA_046290845.1 Thermodesulfovibrionales bacterium | reverse complement strand
TTCATAGTAGTTCAGGATTACCCTTTCTTCCAGAGAACTGAGTTCAATCCTCAAAGAACCCTGTCTGTTCATTCCAAAGAGGTTTCTGTAACTCAAATCGAGGAAGCCTCTGTATTTCTCATAGTCTCCGTAACCTATGCCAAATTCAACGGCACCGGCATCGCCCTCCTTAAAGGTCATGATTACATCCTTCTTTGAGTCATACCTGTCGAGTGGCTCGATGTCTACCTCTGTAAAGAGGCCGAGTTTGTATAATTTTTGTCTCTCCCTTGTGAGAAAGGAATAATTGAAAGGTTCACCCTCATGGTGAATAAGTTCCCTTTCTATAACGATGTTATTGGTCTTTTTATTTCCCTTTATTATCGTCTTTCCAAAATATGTTGGTTCCCCTTCTTTAATAATAAAGGTTATCCTTACACCCCTATCTCCTTCGACAAATTCACGCTTAACCGTAATATCTGCATCGAGGAGCCCGAGGGATGAGCAGAGGTCGAGGAGCCTGTATCGGGCATCAGATAGATCTACCTCATTATAGGGGCTTCCCTTTCTCAATGGCATGATGGAAGCCTTAATCGATTGCTCAGAGAGAACCCTATTGCCCTCTATGCTGATGTCTTCTATAATTGTCTGGGAGCCTTCTTTGATATTTATTAGTATCTCGGCCTCTGATCCTTCTATCTTCGAAACAGGTTCGTCCACTTCTGCCTTAAGATAACCGAGGGCATTGTAGAATTCGTGGATGATGTCTCTGTCATAGGACAGGGCCTCGGGGTTGAGGAATTCTCCTTCCTTTGCAGTCATTATCTCCTTCAGGTTTTTTTCGTTCAAGGTGATGCCCGAGAATTTTATTGATTTTATCTTTACCTTTTTCCCTTCAAAGATATAAAAACTTAGATTTATATTTTCATTGTCTTCCGAAATAACAGGGGCTATCTGGGGATTGAAAAACCCCTTTTGGTGATAGAGGGATTTTAAATTCGAGACAGCCTCTTCGAGCATCTCGTCTCTGAAAATTTCAAAATCTACAAAGGATAATTCCTTCAGGAGGGTCTTTGAGCTTATTGTCTCGTTTCCATAAAATGATATATTGAGCCTTTTACCTGGGTTAATATGAATGGATAACTCTCCTTCGGAGAATGTATAGGGGCCTATGACAAAATTCACGCGACCCTCTTTTTTGTAGTATCTCTTAATCCTCTCGATTCCCTTCAATAACCCTTCCCTGTTAAATATATCTCCCTTATCAAGACCGAGGAGTTCTCTTACCGATCCATCTCCAATGATAGTTAATCCCTTTATATGTTCAGGCTCACCTTCCTCGATCTTTATTAAGAGCCGTACTCTGTAAGGTTTTCCTGTATTCGTAATATCTAATTCTACTTTGCAATGGGGGAATCCCCTCTCTTTTAACGACTTAATGAGATGATCCCTTAGTCTGTCAAGTAGATCGTATCTCATAATTTCTCCTTCCTTAAAGGGAAGGGCGGCAATATATTTCTTTATATCTCGATCAGGGAGGTATCTGTTTCCCTCAATGGATATAGTTTCAACAATATCCCGTTCCTTTACATCTATCTTGAGCCTTCCTTCTCCTTCGTGGTAAACCCTGATGTCATCAAAGATTCCTTTAAGAAAGGCCCTTTTTATCCCGATCGTTATCTTGTCGGGATTCAATTCCTCTCCATTTTTTATATCAAGCAGGTAGAGTAGTTCCTCTTTTTTCATTGAATAAAGCCCGTCAACCTCCGCATCTCTGATGATCTCTCCTCCAACGCAGACCTCTGAAAAGAGCAGTAAGGCAATAAAAATCAGGCTGAAGGCTGAAAATAGGCTGAAGGCTGAAGGCTGAAGGGTTTGAGGTCGTTTCCTTAAGCCTAAAGCCTTTAGCCTATTTAAACTCGAACCTGAATTTGATGTCACCGCCGATACCACCCTTTTCATCCCTCACACCTATGAGAGAAACATTTTTATTAAATATATATTCGAGTTTTAATACATTATTCTCAGCCGTTCCAACAGCAGAAGAATATGTGACATAGAGTCTATCACCGACGAGCCTCTTCGAGACTGTTATCCTCGGGCTCACGGTTCCTGTTGTCCTGGATACATAAGGGTCAACCTCGAGCCTGTCCAGACCTGTCAAACTCCTTACCCTTTCCTCTATGACATCTTGCATCTTTCCTGTAAGAAAGGATGTTGCCTCTCCTGCTCCGATGCCGCTTTCTATCCCCTTTAATTCCTTACCAAACTTTCCAACCGTGAGCAGGCTGAGAATATCTATTTCTGGCAAAGGGGGATCAGATAATAATTGGAGGTTAAAGTGTTCCATCTGTCCCTGGAGATTCAATCTAATATTATACCCCTTAATAGAGGCTGTAGCAACGATTTCCATAATAGGGTTGATCCTTTTGGGATCCGAAAAGTCAGCGCTTGCCTTCACGATCCTGAATTCATTATTCCTAAAATAAACAGTTCCACTTACTGATTCTACCCTTCCAAATAGGATCGGTTGAAACACCGTTCCCCTTAACAGCATATCCAGTTTTACCTGAGCTCTTGCTATGTTGTTGTCGATAGTGATATTATCGGTGCCGTATATCTTTATATTCAGTTCTGTATCCTCTATAGGCCCGATCTCGCCTTTTGGCCTTTCCTTTGGTTTTGCCTTTAGCAACCAACTTTTCCACTCGACCCTTTCCTTATACTGTGCCCTTTTTATTCTTATTTCGCCACTCAATGAATGGGAATCAGGCGTGCCCCTTAACAGGAGATTGCCGTTGAAATTGACCGGGAAGTCCTTTGAAAGATTAATCGTTATATCATTGACAACAGAATCGATGTAAAACTTCTTCATCTTAAATCCTTTAAGATATGTTACACCTGACATGTCAATATCGCCGCCGCCTATCTTGCCCGAGACCTTATCTATAATGATCCGGTCCTCGTCAATGTACAGATAGCCCCTGGCATTACTAAGCCGATGAGGGATGCCCTTTATTCCGAGGAAGGCGTTTGAAATGGTAAGACCTCCATTAATCTTTGGTGAATCCCACTTGCCTGATATAGAAAGGACAAATTCTGATTCGCCTCGTACGGTCTCTATCTTTTTAGAAAACCCCTTCAATGGTGAGAGGCTTGAACGACCTTCCATGGAAATATCGATCTCTCTGTTAATATCAACCACTCCTTGAATATTGAAGGAAGTTGCTCCACTTCTCATCCTCAAAGGAGGTATGGTTATTTTCCAGTCCTTCATTGAAAAAAGGATGTCTCTCTCACTTGAAAAACTATGGCCATAAAGGGTGAGGTTCATTTCATCTATTAAACCTTTTGCTTCAAAGTGTTCCCTTTTTCCTATTAAATCAACATGCCCCTTTATGTTCACAAGGAGGTCTTCTGGCACGTCCTTTAAAAAAGCCGCTATGAGCGAATCATATCTACCTGATCTCAATTCCATTCTGCTATTCCAGGAAAGGTCTATAAGATTTAGGTTTCCTTTTATTATTGCCTTATCATTAAAGAGGAATGATTCAAACGATAGCTTTTTGTCCCTTAAAAAGGCCTTTATTCTTCCATCTCCTATACTTGCCCCTTTTACACTACCCTTAATGAGATTCGCTGTAATATCAATATCAGGATTTGTGAGCCTTCCCTTTCCGTAAGCCTCGAAATTGAGGATTCCTATTATGGGCAAATCTGACTTTTTGTATATATCGTTAATAGAAACCTCTCCGTTTATCCTAAACTGAACAGTCTCATCCCTCTGAATAATACCTTTTGCACGAATGATTGAATCCTTTCCCTCTGCTGATTTTTTGATCATTATATCTTGTAATATCAGTTCACCATCTTCAAAAATAAAGGATGCGGATAAAGTATCAAATATCACATCCTTCATAGAAGGTTTATGTATCGTTATTGAGCCTTTTAATTCAGGGGTTGTTCCTTTTATAGATAGGTCGGAATCCAGAATGCCTGTGATCGGGGTTTTCAAAAGGTTTTCATATTTTTCACGTCGTATAATATTGCTTACCTCTGTTAAGTCAACCTTTCTTGCTGTAACGGTCAGGTTATAGAAGGGGTTTTTGAGGTCAAAGATCTCTTTTGCGCCTGGAAAACCTATAGAGCCTTTGATCTTTATTTCGGCATCTTCCTTCCTCGACATGAGGTCTCTTATCGTGAGCTCATTTTTTCTGTAATCTATAGCTGTCCTCACCAGACCGAACTTATGACTGTAAAGGGAGATTGTCTCTGCATCGATATGGCCTGATATAACAGGGTCGTCGAATTTACCTTTAACAGTACCAGAAAACCTGCCAGAGCCTGATAGATCTTTTAAAAAGGGTGAGGATATATCGGTTATGTTTCTTGATAGTAATTCTGTTTTGAGATCAAGGGTTGAAGAGGAGATGTCTATATTTCCGTTAACCACTAATTCTGATGTTCCTGTTTTAGCCCTTGCATCATGAAGGGTTAAGACATTATTTTCCATGGTATAAAAGCCCTTAATAGACTTTATTCTCTTAAGGATATATTCGCTATCGCCTGATTTGCTCGTGATTGCTCTGTATTCGAACCAACCTGAAGGTTTGAAATCATTGCCGGAGGTCCTGAATTCACCCTTTACCTTTCCTGGAAGGATATCCGGTCTCCATCCAATCAGGTCGAGGAGCGGGATACTGTCGATCTCATCAACCTTGACATCAACAGAGTAGAAGCTTCCACCGAAAAGCTGCACAGAGGCCATTGCCCTGGCATTGCCGTTATAAAGGGAGGCCATCCCGTCGGAAAAATGGAGCATACCTTCCCTGTAGTCAACATTACACCTCAAGGTCTTTACAGATATGCCAAAGAGATTGCCATCCCTCATGATTGCCTTGCCTTTTCCTGAAAGTCTGTTTAAGGGTCCTTTGAGATTGCCTGAGAAGTCAACATGACCTTCTATCTTTTCCTTTACCTTGACCAGTTCGAGGAGACTTTGAATGTAGATACTTCCTTTAAGATCGATGTCAATAATAAGGGAGTTCAAGAAGTCTGACCTTATCTCTTCTATTCCCTTCGAAAACCTTAGTGACCCTTCTGCATTAATCTCCCCCTCGCCCCTATTCTTAAGTCCGAAAACCCTCTTAAGGGTCTCCATCAGTATATTAAAACGTGTCTTTATCTCACCATTTGTAAGTTTGAAGGGTAAAAGGCCTGATGTGTTGATCTCCGAGCCATCGATCATCAGGTTAAAGGCCTTAAGATCTATGGCATCCTTTTTCACAAAAAATGACGATCTTACTGAACCTCTAAGGAAAGGCCAATTTTTTAAGGGTAATTCAGCATTATGAACCAACAGATTAATCCTCGTGTCAATTATTGCAGGGCTTATCAGGACATCGCTGCTGACCCCGTTTAACTTTATTAATGAATCACCCTCAGTCAGCTCAATACTTCCATTGTTTATATTGATACTCCGTATCTTTACCTTAAAGGGGAGTTCCCTCTTAATGCTTAAGTATTTTTTGACCTTGCCTATTATGTCCTCAACAACTTTCTGTTCGCTTTTCAGTTCAGGGGAATTGATAACGAGTCTTCTTATATTTATTTCCTTTCTCAAAAAGGCGGTGACCCCGATATAACCCTTTACCCTCGGTATCAAAACTATGACATTACCCGAGTCAAGGACCTTTAGGTCACGGGCTTCAATAAAGAGTGGAAAGATATTTATATAGATTCTCCGGGCTGTGATATCCCTTCCTGTTGCGGCAGATAACTCGGGTAGTATAAATCTTTTCAACGCATTCGATATATAGGGTCCCCTGAGAAAGATGAATAGACCGGCCAGAAGGAACAAGAATGTTAGCAGGGGGATGATTCTTTTAATAGAAAAGAAAGATTTAATTTTATACATTTATTTTTTCCCGAGGAAGTCTCTCGGTTTTCCCGCACCTTTCGGAGGGCCTACAAGGCCGTCCTCTTCGAGCAACTCCATAATCCTGGCTGCTTTATTGTATCCGATCTTAAAACGCCTTTGAATCGATGATATAGATATCTCTCCGACAGACTCTGCAAACTCAAGAACCCTCTGGTACATCTCGTCCCTCTCGGGATTAATTATGCCTTCTTCCTTTTTTTCAATCTCGATAGATTCGAATATGGAATAATCAGGTTTTCCCTGCGATGTTATGAATCCTATCACGGCCCTGACATCGTCATCAGTCACCATAGCTCCATGAACCCTTATTATCCTGAGGCCCGGTAACATTAACAACATGTCGCCTTTACCGAGCAGTTGTTCAGCACCCTGGGCATCGATGATGGTCCTCGAGTCTATCTTTGAGGTCATGTGGAAGGCTATACGGGCAGGGAAGTTTGCCTTAATAACACCTGTTATGACATCAACAGATGGTCTTTGAGTGGCAAGGATAAGATGGATACCTGATGCCCTGGCCATCTGAGCAAGCCTTGCAATGGAGTCCTCAACCTCATTGGCAGAGGCAAACATGAGGTCAGCAAGCTCGTCTATAAAGATTACTATGTAGGGTAGCCTTTCATCATCAGAGACGATTCTGTTGAAACTCTCTATATTTCTCACACCCCTTTCAGCAAGGAGCCTGTATCTTCTTTCCATCTCAAAGACCATCTTCCTCAATGCCTCTGCTGCCTCCTTGGGGGCTGTTATTACAGGAGAGATAAGGTGGGGTATATTCTCATAAGATGAGAGTTCGAGTAGCTTGGGGTCGATCATCAACATCTTAACCTCATCAGGTCTTGCCTTGTAAAGTATGCTCAGTACCATGGAATTTATCGACACGCTCTTGCCCGAGCCTGTGGCCCCTGCTACGAGTAAGTGTGGCATCTTTGAAAGGTCAGCTACCACAGGATTCCCGAATATATCCTTCCCGAGGGCAAGGGTAAGTTTTGATGGGCTGCCTTTGAAATGTTCAGAGGATATTATCTCTCTCAGGTAAACGGTCTCCCTGTTTTTATTTGGTACCTCAATGCCTATCGCAGCCTTATAAGGAAGTGTAGAGACCCTGACACTTTCGGACTTAAGAGAGAGGGCTAAGTCTTCTGAGAGTGATATAACACGGTTTATCTTAATACCCGGGGCAGGCTCAAATTCATACATTGTGACAACAGGTCCTGGATGAACCTGAATAACCTTACCATCAACACCAAAATCCCTCAATTTCTTTTCAAGAAGGGTTGAATTCTGATATATCTCTTCCCTCGATGGTCTCTGGGAATTTAAAGGAGGCTGTCTTAGTAAATCTGCATCAGGTAGTATATATTTACCCTCATCATGCTGAGTGAATGAAGTCTGAATATCCTCTGATGCCCGCTGAACTGCCCTTACTTTTTCTTCTCTTTCTTCGCTAATCCGTTTATCGGTTATTATTATCAATGGATCTTCTGTTGGTGAAGGGCCTTCATCATTTTGAGAGTTGACAACAGCAGGCTCAGGGAGGTTAGAGGTTTCCTGTCCATTATCCCCTGTCTCAAAAAGGATGTTGATTAATGAGACAGGGCTCAGTATTATGATTGAAGAGGTCAGGAAGGCGAGAGAGATTATATATGCGCCTGCTATGGAAAAAAACCTTATGAAGAGCTTTGATAAAATTAGACCTGTTAAGCCACCTGCCTTTGAAAGAGATTCAATATTGAAGGTCTGGCCAAATAGAAAGGATAACAAAGATACTGAGAGCATGAAGAGCAGGATTCCTGCAATTGTTATCCAGTGTTCCTTTCTACCGAGCATCTTTCTTATTCCATAGAAACATAGAATAAAAGGTATCAGGAAGGATGAGATGCCGAGGATGGACAATAAGGTATCGGCTATATATGAACCAACTATACCGCCGTAATTTTTAGCAGGCAGGTTCGTTACCACGAAGGGAGACGGGTCCCATTCAGAGTATGTGAAAAGGCTGAGTGCTAAATATAAACCTCCTAAGATAGATACTACACCTGTAATCTCCTGTCTGATCCTCGAAAGCCTTGCCTTCATCATCCATATTATAACCTATCTATCCATATCTCCGTTCCCTTATCCATTGAATAAATAGGGTAAACCGTGAAATTCTTTATCCATGGTTGAATAAGGACATAATCTGTTTTGTGCCAGAAGAAGACCCATGGAGCCTCTTCAACAATGACCCTTTCTGCCCTTTCATAATATTCCCAGCGAATTTTCTCATCTCTGCTACGACCTGCAAGTTCAATGAGTCTGTCCACATCCTTATTGGAATATCTTGTTCTGTTCCCTGCAGGCCCAATATTAGAGGAATGAAACAGGGGGAACAGGAAGTTTTCTGGATCAGGGTAATCAGCCCACCAACTGAGCCAGAACATATCAGGTTCTCCCCTGTTTATTGCCTCTTTAAAAGCGCTCCATTCGAGTTGTTTAATCTTTACATTAAGGCCGACCTTTTTCAGATAGGATTGAATTATCTCTGCAATATCAATAACCTCCTGATCTGCTGTGACATAAAAATTTATAGTCAGTCCTGTTAGTCCCTCTCTTTTTATAATCTCCTTTGCTATGCCTGGGTCATACCCGTATGCCACAGGAGATTTCCACTTTCTGAGATTGTCAGGAACAGGACCGCTGGCAGTTCTTCCCCTTCCTTCGTAATATGTATTGAGAATCTTCTCTCTATCTATAGCAAGATTAATCGCCTTTCTTAGAGCAGGGTTATTGAAAGGTGTCCTTGAACAGTTCATCCCTAAATAATATGTATTTATCCCCTTTAGGGATCTAATCTGTCCCTTCCAGAAGGGGTCTGTGTTGAACCTTTTATAATCCGAGGCTGGAATGGAGATGATATCGATATTGCCCAGTTCAAACTCGGTAATAGCGGTCAAATCCTCGGGAATAATGCGGTACACAATTGCCTTGACAACAGCCTTTTGGTCGAAATAGTCATCACGCCTCGCAAGGATCAACTCCCTGTTTGGTAGCCATTCCTTCAAGATGAATGGGCCTGTACCTACTGGATGGCTTGAGAAATCAGGCCCCCATCTGTTTACCTCTTCCTCTGGCACCACATAGGCCGCTGTCATTGTTAAGAGATACAGAAAGGGTGAGAAGGCCTTATCGAGTCTTATCTCGAGGGTATAATCATTGATGACTCTCACCCCCTTCAAATCTCTATCAATACCCTTCATTAAGTCTCCTGCGCCATATATTCGCTCGAGAACCCATGTGTTTGGAGACCTTGTTTTTTTATTCAATACCCTTTCAAAGGAATACTTGAAGTCCCTTGCCTTAACCTCTCTGCCATTTGAGAACTTGACCCCTTTTTTCAATGTGAATCTGTAGATGAGACCATCTTTAGAAATGGTCCATCCCTCTGCAATATCAGGTATAATCTTCATATCCTTATCGAGTTTTACAAGGCCATTAAATAATTTTGTGGAGATGAGGCCACCTGTAACATCCACTATTAAGGCCGGATCAAGTGTTGTTGGGTTTGTGCTTAGCCTGTAGTAAAGATATCCCTGCTCTCGATCAGTATTTCTGCATGCTGTCAGAAATAAAATAGCGCAGCAGAGCAGCAGGCATGCAGATAGATTAGCTCGTAAGAACGGAATCGCAGAATCGCGGGCATGCTTCGGCACTTCCAGACTTTCGAGTTTCCGAGCTTTCGCTTTTTCGATTTTTTCTAAGGGCAAAAAGAGCCTATATTCCCTTGACTTTGAGAACATAAATGTTTTATTAATATTTATTCTAAATGAATCCAGAGATTTTTTTACATATGGGGGTCTTTTTTTTGCTTTTGGCCTCTTTATTATCAGTTGTTAAGTGGCCAAGAGTTCCACCATACCTATTTTCTATTGCTGGTTCTCTCTCCTTTATGACCCATGGCCTCTATCTCCTCTTCGCAGGCCCTTTTTTACTACCCGGTCTAAGGCTCTCGTCTATCTTTGAGTTCTCCTTTGGTGGCGATGCCTTATCAGGTTTCTTTATCATTGTTATATCAATACTTTCGATCTCGGTCTCGCTTTATTCCATAGGGTACACAGGGAATTTAAATAAAAGGGGCCTTATGGGTATCCTCTTCAATCTCTTTATACTGAGTATGTACGGCGTAATACTTTCACAGAATATAATAACCTTTCTTATCCTCTGGGAGACGATGTCTGTTATATCCTACTTCCTCGTGACCTTTGAAGGGGATGAAAAATCAGCGAAGGCAGGGCTTATTTATGCAGTGATGACACATATAGGGACAGCTTTTATAATTGCCCTCTTCCTTATGCTGTATGAACAGACAGGCAGTATGGATTTCTCTGAAATTAGGAGACTCTCGGCACAGATTCCTGAAAATATGAGGCATCTGATATTTGTTTTTTCCATTATAGGTTTTGGCACAAAGGCAGGTATAGTCCCCCTTCACACATGGCTACCGAGGGCGCATCCAGCGGCACCATCAAATATCTCATCCCTTATGTCAGGTGTGATGATTAAGACAGGGATTTACGGTTTATTAAGGATAAGTATGGATATGCTTGGCAGTGGTCCTGAATGGTGGGGTATAACAGTGCTTATAATAGGTGCTATCTCATCTGTCCTCGGTGTCATGTATGCCCTTATGGAGCATGACCTGAAGAGATTGCTTGCCTATCACAGTGTTGAAAACATTGGCATAATCCTTCTCGGCATAGGTGCATCCATACTCTTTAAGACTTACGGTCTTTACAACCTTTCATCCATAGCATTAATTGCAGGGCTTTATCATGTTCTGAATCATGCCCTGTTTAAAGGTCTCCTCTTTCTCAGCGCTGGCTCCGTGCTTCATTCGACCCATACAAAGGATATGGAGAAGATGGGAGGTCTGATAAAAGTCATGCCCTATACAGGGTTATTCTTTCTTATCGGTTCAGTTTCTATATGTGCCCTTCCACCATTTAATGGTTTTGTGAGCGAATGGCTGACCTATCAGTCTCTTTTACTTGGCTTCAAGGTTCCATCCGTGACAGCAAAGATTATCTTACCCCTGGGTGGTGCTGCACTTGCACTCACGGGTGCTCTGGCAGCAGCATGTTTTGTAAAGGCCTTTGGCATATCCTTTTTAGGCATGCCGAGGAGTAAAGATGCGGAGGGGGCAAGAGAGGTACCCTTTTCGATGATCCTTGGTATGGCTATCCCTGCCATTTTATGTCTGATACTCGGAATCTTTCCTGGCAGTGTATCGGATATTATAGCTCCGGTATCATTTATGATTACAGGTTCTTATGGGTTACCCTCTTATTCGGGTTTTATCTTTGTGAACGAGAGTGGCGCAGGCCTGTTGCCAGGTTTTATACTTTCTGCAACGATCGTCATGATCATTGCTTCCATGATCTTTATATACACAATGGGCAGGAAAAAAAGGATAAGATATGAGGACTCTTGGGACTGTGGTATACCTTTACTTACTCCGAGGATGCAGTATTCAGCCACGGCATTCACAAAGCCTATAAGAATGATATTTAAGAGGATATATCTTCCAAGGAGGGAGCTTTCTGTATCCTATATTGTGAAGCCATTTTTTGTTAAGTCCATAAGATATAGTGGTGAGATAACCCCGTTTTTTGAGAAATACATCTATGAGCCTGGAGCGAGTTTTATACATAGGATCGCTACGAGGGTGAGGCTCCTTCAGTCTGGGAGTCTGCATCTTTATCTCGGTTATATATTGATAACACTCATAATACTTCTGATATTTGGGACATGATTGTTGGCGAAAAGGTGAAGAGGTGACGGGATATTTACAGTTTTTAATAATTATATTTTTTGCCCCCTTAATTAATGGGATAATCAAGAAACTCAAGGCAAATATGCAGGGCAGGGTAGGGCCAGGCATACTGCAGCCCTATTATGACCTTATAAGGCTCTTTAAAAAGGAGGTGGTTGTCTCCCATGTTGCATCATGGGTTTTCAGGACAACACCCTATGTCGTGTTTTCATCCACAATTGCTGCAACCATGATAGTGCCTGTCATTACGATTGATGTTGCCTTCAGTAATATGGCTGATATCATAGCCCTTATCTATATTCTTGCCATTGGAAGGTTCTTCATGGCACTTGCAGGGCTTGATGCAGGCACTGCCTTTGGAGGTGAGGGCAGTAGCAGGGAGATGACAGTTGCTGTTCTTGTTGAGCCAATGATGATGTTAAGCATATTTACGGCTGCAATCTCAGCAGGTTCAACAAATCTATCAAAGATAGCAGGTGCAGGTACGGCAATTTATACGCCATCCCATGTTCTTGCCCTTTCTGCCTTTGTAGTCGCGATAATTGCAGAAACAGGCAGGATCCCGATTGACAATCCTGATACGCATCTTGAACTAACAATGATTCATGAAGGGATGCTTCTTGAGTATTCGGGGAGGTATCTTGCCCTCATGGAATGGGCTCATTATATAAAGCAGATGTTGCTTTTCACTATTGCTGTTGATATATTCTTTCCAGTTGGTATTGCAGAGAACGCAGAAATCTCAGGCCTTGCCATATCAACAGGTATATATTTTCTGAAGATGCTCTTTATGGCATTTTTGATGGCGGTGATTGAATCAACGAGGGCAAAGATGAGATTTTTCCAGCTTCCATCACTGCTTGGAGGCGCCTTTGTTCTTGCCTTACTATCGCTTTTAAGTTATGTGATGATGGGGAAATAGATGAAAAACTGGATTCAGGCATTTTCGGTCATTGATTTTATTTCAGTGGCAATATTGCTTACTGCTATATCCATGAATGCATTCAAAAGACTTGAGTCGTGTGTCAATGCCTACATACTCAATTCCTGGCTCCTTTTTTTATTGATAGCAATAGTTGCTTTCATGGTTGGAGAATTTCATCTTTACCTGGCCTCAATCATTACACTCCTCAGTAAGGGAATTGTTATCCCTCTTTTTTTAAGAAAGATTATCAGGCAGATGAAGGTTACCCATGATGTAGAGCCTTACATTAGCAATGCCCTCTCTCTTACAATATCGGGCATCCTTGTTGCTGTGGTTTATGCCTCTTTAAAGGAAGGTATATTTGTGACAGGATTTTCAAAGAACGTCCTCCAGATCTCCATTGCTGTGATACTCATCGGGCTTTTTACAATGATAACGAGGAGGAAGGCTATAACGCAGGTGATAGGGCTTCTATTTATGGAGAATGGATTATTTCTCGCTGGATTTTCCCTTACATACGGTATGCCTACAATAATTGAACTGGGTGTGCTTTTTGATATGCTGATGGGCGTGATAATACTCGGCATATTTGCTGTTCAGATAAAGAGGGTCTTTGCATCCTCTGATCTTGACAAATTGACTATTTTAAGGGGATAAATGATACTTGTACTGCTGATACCAATAATTACGGCACTGACCTGTTATATGCTCAAGGGGCACCGCATAACAGGTTATGCAAGCCTTGCTGGTGCAATCCTGCTTTCTGGCTCTTCAATACCTTTGATACTTGGTGCTTATTATTCACCACTTCGATTAGCAGGCCTTTTTTATATAGATGGGCTTTCTGCCTATATTATGGCATTGGTGGTCTTCCTCGCTTTAGCCTCATCCATCTATTCTATTCATTATATTGGCCATGAGTTTCATATTGGCCTTATTGATAAAGAGGGCATAAGGAGGTACTATTCTTTGTTCCATCTATTCATCTTTACGATGCTCCTCGTTACCGTGTCTGATAACCTTGCCTTAATGTGGATAGCTATCGAGGCAACGACCATAGTCTCAGCAATCTTAATAGGTCTTGGTTATACAAAAAGACCGATGGCTATTGAGGCTGCTTGGAAGTATGTAATACTATGCACAGTCGGGATAACCTTTGCATTGCTTGGCACATTCATAACCTATTATGCCTCAACATCTATTAAAGGTACAGAAGGAATGCTCAACTGGACAGATCTTAGGTTAGTTGCTGACAGGCTTAATCCAGCAACAATGAAACTGGCCTTTATATTCATCCTTGTTGGTTATGGAACAAAGGCAGGACTTGCACCGCTTCATAACTGGCTTCCAGATGCCCACAGTGAGGCACCGAGTCCTATAAGTGCATTGCTGTCAGGAATACTTCTGAATACGGCCTTTTATGGGATTATAAGATTCATAGCCATAGTTGAGCCATCAACTGGAGATGCCTTTACCGGAAATCTCCTGATCATCTTTGGATTAATCTCGATGGGTATATCTGCAATATTTATCCTTGTTCAGGAAAACTACAAGTGGCTTCTTGCCTATAGCAGCATTGAGCATATGGGAATAATATCCCTCGGTATAGGCATAGGAGGTCCTGCCGGGATATACGGGGCACTTCTGCATATCCTGAATCATGCCTTTTCAAAGCCCCTTATGTTTCTTACATCAGGAAGGATTCAGGCCCATTATGGCTCAACGAGGATAGAGAAGGTGAAGGGTGTGCTTTCATCACTGCCTTTACTCGGGACTCTTAGTTTCATAGGTATCCTTTCACTGGCAGGGAGTCCGCCTTTCAATATATTTATTAGTGAATTTACCGTTCTGAAGGCAGGTGTTGGTAAGGGATTATGGGGAGTTATTGCATTATTTTTAATATTCGCTGTAATGGTCTTTTATGGAATGCTTTCCGGATTTGGAAGGATGCTCTTTGGTGAGAGGTCAGAGGAGAGAAAAGAGGAGACAGAATTTAAACATAATGTCTCTGTCATTCTTTCAAATGCAATAATGGTTCTAATGGCTATGTTTATAATAGTTCTTGGTTTTAAGATCCCTAATTTTATAGATAACGCAATAAGGTCATGTATCGATACAATGGGGATTAAGTGATGGAAAAACTTAAGCAAAAGGCGATCGGAACGAGGGAGTATCTCAATGAAATCTATCTGGAGGTCAGAAGGGATGATTTCAAGGATGCCTGTCTTTATCTTTATGAGACAAAGAAGGCAATATTAAGGCTTATGTTTGCAACTGATGAGAGAGAGGTCGATGGGACATTTAAGGTATATGCTGTCTTTTCAATCCCCGGGATTGACAGATTTTCCATTATATTTGTCTCTCTAACAAATGATCTTACATTTCCGTCAATAACGAGGAACATTCCTTCAGCCCACTGGTATGAGCGGGAGATAAGGGATATGTTGGGCCTTATTCCGAAAGGGCATCCTGACCAAAGAAGGCTTATATTTCATGATTCATTTCCAGAGGGTTCTTATCCTCTAAGAAAGGACTGGACTATTGCAGAATCTGATTTAAAGGAGTGGGGAGAAGGGATAAAGCAGAAGGTCCCTTATAAATTCATGGAGGTTGAGGGAGAGGGTGTCTATGAGATACCTGTTGGGCCTGTTCATGCTGGCATTATAGAGCCAGGACATTTCAGGTTTAGCGCAGTTGGAGAGACCATCTTCTTTCTTGAACCGAGGTTATTCTATACCCATAAGGGTACTGAAAAACATTTTGAGTCCATGAGTTTTATTGACGGTGTGAGACTTGCTGAGAGGGTCTCGGGGACGTCATCCTTTTCCCATTCCGTTGCCTATTGCATGGCTGTTGAAAGAATGGCTGGTATTGAAATCCCTGAGAAGGCGAAGGCGATAAGGACACTGCTTCTTGAGCTCGAAAGGCTTTATAACCATATCGGTGATATAGGGAACATGTGCGCAGGAACAGGCCTTGCGGTTGGCTATGCGAAAGGAGCGATTATCAAAGAAAGGCTCATGCAGCTCAATCAGAGGCTTACAGGAAGCAGGTATCTCAGGGGTCTGAATGTAATTGGTGGTGTAAGAAAGGATGTATTTATGCTGGCCGATGATATCCTTTCAACAATTGATACAGTCACGCAGGAGTACAAGGAATTGATGAAATTCCTCCAAGGGAGCATATCCCATATTGAGAGGCTTGAGAATACAGGAAGATTATCAAAGGAGATAGCACAGAAACTTGGGGTTACAGGTGTTGCAGCGAGGGCATCAGGAATAAGTGATGATATTAGAAAGGCTCATCCTCATCTTTTATATAACAGGCTTGAGTTTGAGTCGCATACAATGATGAGGGGTGATGTCTTTGCAAGGATGATGGTAAGGGCAGAAGAGGCAGAGTGTTCCATATCAATAATAAATA
>JBKBUA010000006.1:7222-9750 GCA_046290845.1 Thermodesulfovibrionales bacterium | reverse complement strand
TGATATGTGATATAATTAATTCAGGAGGAAGGATGAAGGTTATTCTGGCATTGATAGCAGATTATGCAAATGTATCTCAAGAAGGCAAGCTTAATATATTGGGTATTTTTGACAGAATAAATGCAGCAAGCATCCCAGTCATACATCCTCAGATGCAGTTGATAATTACACTTGAGGCAGATCGTTCTGAAGCAGAAAGAGAACATAAACTTGAGATCGAATTAATCGATATGGACGGAAATAAATTGTTTTCTGTAACTGGCAATTTAAAATTTGGGCATCCTCCACCTGGCGAAAAAATAAAACTAAATCACATATTACAGTTCAATAACCTGAAATTTGAGAAATTTGGTATTTACGAGTTCAAGATTCTTATAAATAACGAGGTGCGAAGTTCTATACCATTTTCAGTAGTTGAGAGAAAATCATGAAACCTGGATTGATAGAATGTCAAAAGCAGAAAAAATACTTGAAAAAATGCGGAATAGTAAAGCTGGTTGGACATTTAATGATCTCCACACTCTTTATATGGGTTTTGGCTTTGAATGTAGAGAGGGAGGGAAGCATGTAATTTATTTTCATCCAGATTACCCTGAATTAAGGGCTACAGTAGCAAGACATGGTTCACTTCCTGTAGGGTATATACAACATGCAATAAAGTTAATTGATAATCTTAAGACGAAAAAGGAGGTTGATAAAAGATGACAATTGATGACTATATGAAATTAAATTATGATATTGTAGTAGTGCCTGAAGAATGCACAGATGGTTCTTTGTGTTATAGGGCTGAGCATCCGCAATTACCTGGCTGTATGAGCCATGGGGTGACACCTGAAGAGGCATTGATAAATTTGGTGGAGGCAAAAAGGTTGTATATTCAAACATTACTTGATAATGGTTTAGAAGTTCCGCTTCCTGTTTCAACCTCTGGTGGTACTTATTCTTCATATTGTTCAATTACAAGTATAATTACCCACGAGAAAAAGTTAACAACATCCACTTTGAAAGTAATAGATAAACCAAAAGAAATTCAACTTAAAGTTGCTTAGGCGGATTTAAAAGATTTTATTCTGTTTGGAGAATACATTTTAATCAGATAAGTAGTCTATATCTATGCTAAGAAAGATTTTTAAAAATATAATAACGAAAAAAGCATCTTTGCCCTTTCCTGAGGGATTCAGACTCTTACCTGAAGATGCTGCGGGGATCGTATCTCTACAGAAAAAGATTGACTCCATCTTTGGCAGGTCATTGAGAATCCGTCAGGTTGATGCTGGCTCATGCAATGCCTGCGAATGGGAATGCACCGCCTTAACAAACCCTGTTTATGACATCCAGAGATTTGGCATTGATTTTGTTGCATCACCAAGACATGCCGATGCACTCCTTGTCACCGGACCTGTCTCAAGGCAGATGGAGCTTGCCCTTAAAAAGACCTATCGTGCAACCCCGGAGCCAAGGCTCGTGATAGCCTGTGGAGACTGTGCGATTGATGGTGGAATATATAAAGGAAGCTATGCAGTGACAAATGGGGTGGCAAATATTATACCTGTTGACTGCTATATCCCTGGCTGCCCACCAACGCCATTTCAGATAATCTATGGTATAGAGAAGCTTCTTGAGATGTTAGTTCTAAGAAGGCCTGAACCTGGGCTATAAGTTCATCTTTATTCTTCTCTCAGAAATAATGTAATATTTATGCATGGATTACAGGATAGAGAAGGATTCTCTGGGAGAGGTAAAGGTGCCGAAGGATGCCTACTGGGGAGCACAGACCCAGAGGGCTATCGAGAATTTTCCTGTAAGCGGTTTGAGATTCCCGCCTGTCTTTATATCATCCCTGGGATATATAAAACTTGCCTGTGCAGAGGCAAACAGGTCTCTCGGTCTGCTCAAACCCGAAATAGCTGATGCTATTATTAAGGCCTCGGAAGAGGTTATAAGGGGAGATTTTAACTACCAGTTTCCCATCGATATATTTCAGACCGGTTCAGGTACCTCAACAAATATGAATGCCAATGAGGTGATAGCCACAAGGGCAAATGAGATACTGACAGGACAGAAGAATTCAAAAAGTCCAGTTCACCCGAATGACCATGTCAATATGGGCCAATCATCCAATGATGTCATACCATCGGCGATTCATGTTTCAGCCAGTATTCTGGTTAAGAGATTACTACTACCAAACCTTGACAAACTACATTCAACAATTGATGGGAAGTCCCGAGTTTATCGGGATGTTGTAAAAACAGGAAGGACGCACCTTATGGACGCAATGCCCCTTACCCTCGAACAGGAGATGTCAGGATGGGCTGCACAGATATCATCTGCGGTAGAAAGGATAGAATCAGTTTTTCCTCGCCTCTCAGGCCTTGCAATTGGCGGTACTGCCGTTGGAACAGGCATAAATACTCACCCTGATTTCGGTAAGATGGTAGCAAGGATAATATCCGAAAAAACAGGTATAGATTTTAAAGAGGCTGATAATCACTTCGAGGCCCAGTCATCACAGGATAGCATACTCGAGC
>JBKBUA010000006.1:3685-7124 GCA_046290845.1 Thermodesulfovibrionales bacterium | reverse complement strand
TCCGAAAAAACAGGTATAGATTTTAAAGAGGCTGATAATCACTTCGAGGCCCAGTCATCACAGGATAGCATACTCGAGCTTTCAGGCCAACTGAAGACCCTCGCCTCTTCACTTATGAAGATCGCAAATGACCTGAGATGGATGAATAGCGGACCTATTTCAGGCCTCTCAGAGATAAGGCTTCCTGAACTCCAGCCAGGTTCATCCATAATGCCTGGAAAGGTTAACCCTGTTATTCCTGAGGCTGTGAGGATGGTCTCTGCTCAGGTCATGGGTAATGACTTTGTGATAACGATCGCCAATTCTCTTGGAGATTTTCAGTTGAATGTAATGCTCCCTATCATTGCCCATAATGTCCTTCAGTCGATAACCATCCTCGGAAATGTCTCTATCCTGCTTGCTGAGAAGGCTATAAAGGGCATGGAGGTGAACAGGGAGAGGCTAAGAGAACTTACCGAAAGGAATCCCATAATAGCTACTGTACTTAACCCCTTGATAGGATATGAAAAAGCTGCAGAGGTGGTGAAAAGGGCAATAAGAGAACAGAAGAGCATAAAAGATGTCGTGGTCGAAATGGGGTTATTGACGATAGAGGAAGCAGAGCATTTGCTCGACCCAAAAAGGATGACAGGCCATTAACCTCCTTGCCTTATTTGACACGCCTTATTTATAATTATCCGATATGACAATAAAGAGACAGACCCTTTCCCTGGTTTTATCTGCTTTTTTGCTGCTCAGTTTTTCAACAGAGGCAAGCACTGTCCCTTTTCTCCTCGACAGAGTTGTTGCCGTTGTTGATAAGGAAGTCATAACCTGGAGCGAACTTTACAGGGCCATGGAGTTTGAGTCAGGTCTTGACTTCAGGAATGTGAGCGAGGCTGATAAAAAAAGATTTTTTAAGGAGAACGAGGCTAAGTTCCTCGAAACACTTATAGACAGGAGATTGCAGTTACAGGAGGCAAAGAAGTTAGATATATCGGCGAGTAATGAAGAGGTAAAAGAGGCGATTGAAGGTATAAAGAAGAAATATAACCTCTCTGATAAGGACTTTGAAGAGTCCTTGAAGGCTGAGGGTATGACGCCTGAGGAATACAGAAAGAGGCTCTCTGAGCAGATAATCCTGAGTAAGGTTGTCAATCAACAGGTAAGGAGCAAGATAATCGTCACAGAGGAGGAGATAAATAATTATATCTCGAAAAACAGGGGCTCTTCATACAGGGTCAGACAGATACTGATTAAGAAGACAAAGGACAGGGATAGGGATTCAATGATGGCAAAGGCCCGGGAGGCCATCGTGAGAATTAAGGCAGGAGAGGATTTTTCTGCGGTTGCCTTTTCGATATCTGAGGACCCTTCAGCAAAGGCCGGTGGTGACCTCGGTATTATAAAAAAGGAACTCCTGAGTAAAGAATTTCTCGATGTGCTTTCGCGAATGAATGTGGGGGATGTGAGCGAACCCTTCTGGACTGATAAGGGACTTCATATAATAAAGCTCGATGAAAAGATAGAGGCAAACAGTCCTGAGGAAATGAGAGAAATGGCCAGGAAAAAGCTCTTTGAGAATAAATTTAATGAGGCTTACAGGGGATGGATAAGGAGTCTCAGGGAGAAGGCCTTTATCGAGGTGAGACTATGATGAAGACTCTTAACCTTGGTGTACTCGCATCTGGAAGGGGATCTAATTTTCAGGCAATAATAGACGAGATCGAGGGGGGGAGGCTTAAGGCATCGATTAAGGTACTGATTGTGGACAATCCTGATGCTTATGCAATAGAGAGGGCAAAGAGGCATTCTATTGAATATATTTATCTCAACCCAAAGGACTACGGCTCAAAGGACGATTATTTTTCAGCCATTACAGAGGAACTCAAGAAGAGAGGTGTTGAACTCGTTATACTCGCTGGCTTTATGAGGATTGTTAGAAAACCCCTCATAGAGGCCTATCGAAACAGGATAATGAACATTCACCCTGCCCTTCTTCCGTCTTTCCCCGGATTACATGGCCAGAGGCAGGCTGTTGAATACGGTGTAAGAATAAGTGGTTGTACAGTCCACTTCGTTGATGAGGGAATGGATACAGGACCTATAATAATTCAAGCTGCTGTCCCTGTCTCTCCTGATGATAATGAAAAGACGCTTTCTGATAGGATTCTGAGGCTCGAGCACAGGATATTCCCAGAGGCGATAAGGCTTTATATTGAGGGAAGACTGACGATTGAAGGCAGGAAGGTCAGGATTGAGGGATATAAGCTTAGGGATGAATATATCGTTAATCCAAATGATGCGGATATTGCTCAAAAATTTATTTAACCAATGACTTTATTTGGTGAAGTGGCGAAGAGGTCAATAGGTGAAGAGGTGAATCGGTCTATTCACCCATTCACCCATTCACCGATTACCAATTCACCTATTCACCCTAAGGTATCGAAAAATAAATTTTTTCGCAATCCTGCCGCTTGGCGGGACATTATCTTAAATGCATATTTTCTGGTTATTTCCCTCTGAGGTGATTATGGAGGAATGGCCAACATTAGAGGAGCAGATAGAGGCCGCAGGTATACATTACCCGAGGTCTTATGACATTACCTACAGGATAGGTTATATCCTTCAGAGTATCGGTGCCACAGGTTTTTTTCTTCTCTATTTTCTCAAGACAGGCTTCTCTATCATACCGCTTCTGATCTTTGAGGCAGGTATCGCCCTTTCATCGCTTTTCTTGCTTGTATGGAAGAGGGAGATAAAGAGGTTTATCCTTATAATGACCTTTTCAGGCATAGCGATTCAGGTATTAAGTTTTTTTATCTCTGATTACAGGACGAATATCTTTTGTCTTGGGCTCGGTTTTATCCTCGCTGGTGGCGCAGGTCTGGTTGGTAAGGAGGCCTATTGCTTTGGATTCATTGAGGGTTGGTTATTACTCCTCCTCTATCCCATTGCAATAATACCAAACATATTTGGATTTGGTAGCCACGGTTTGAATCTCTTTTTATCAGGTGCTATCGCCCTTCTACAGGTCTCCTTTCTCAAGAAAAAGCTTTCTCAACCACTTCTGAAATCCTGTAAGGGTGTTTGTGGCTTACCAGAGGCAAAGAAGGGATGATAGGTATGAGGATATCAGGAGGGATTGCGAAGGGAAGGAAGATAAGTTATAAAAGGGCTTCTGTTGCTGTAAAAGAGGAAGATAAATTGAGACCAACTTCTTCAAAGGTGAGAGAGGCGATCTTTGATATACTCAGGGAAAGGATTATTGGTTCCACCTTTGTTGATCTTTACGCTGGAAGCGGGAGCGTTGGTATCGAGGCATTAAGTAGGGGAGCAGGTTATGCGGTCTTTGTGGAGGCAAATCCATTAAGAATAAGGATAATCGAGCAATTAATCAATGAGTTTGGTTTTAAGGATAAGACGAGGGTGATAAGGTCAAAGGCCTATGATTTTATTG
>JBKBUA010000006.1:0-3585 GCA_046290845.1 Thermodesulfovibrionales bacterium | reverse complement strand
TTTATAGGGAAAACAAGACTCCTTAAACCCGATGGTCTCATCATAGCAGAACATTTTTCGAAAAGAGCATTACCTGAAGTGATAGAAGGATTAAGAATGGTAAAATCCTATCGCTACGGTGATACATCCTTGACCCTTTACAGGCTGGAGGGATGAAATATGAGAATAGCTATATATCCAGGCACCTTTGATCCCATAACAAATGGCCATCTTGACCTCGTGAAAAGAGGGATAAGGATCTTCGATGAGGTCATAATAGCTGTTGCGCCTAATCCTAAGAAGCAGCCCCTTTTTACCCTTGACGAGAGACTGAGGTTAATAAGGGAGTCAATCAGGGATATTGAGAATGTGAAGGTTGAGGCCTTCAATGGTCTATTAGTTGATTATGTAGAATCGAAGAGAGCCGTTGCTATCATAAGGGGCTTGAGAGCCGTATCAGACTTTGAATATGAACTCCAGATAGCCCTGATGAACAGAAGGCTGAATTCTGAAATAGAGACAGTCTTCATGATGCCATCAGAGGAGTTTTCTTTTCTTACATCGAGTCTTGTTAAAGAGGTTTCATCCTTTGGAGGGTCTGTTAAGGGGCTTGTCCCGGAGGTAGTTGAAGAGGCACTACAGGAGAAGTTCAAGATAATTGAAGATATAGTAGAATGAAATGCGAAGGAATAAAATGGAGCAAAAGGATTAAGGATTATAATATTTTTTCTTTTTAACCATATAATCCTGTTCCACAAAACCGCCATAATCATGGGGATATTTATATCCCTTTCCATGGCCCAGCTTCTTTGCCCCTGGATAATGGGCATCCTTCAGGTGATCCGGGACCTCCTGAACCTGTTCGGTCTCTATATCTTTTAAGGCAGCCTCAATGGCACGATAGCAGGCATTACTCTTTGGAGCCTTTGCAACATAAATGGTGGCCTGGGCAAGGGGTATCCGAGCCTCGGGCATCCCGACAAACTCCACCGCCCTCAGCGCTGATGTGGCTATGACGAGTGCCATAGGATCGGCATCTCCAACATCTTCTGAAGCACAGATGATTATTCTCCTTGCAATGAATCTCGGATCCTCACCAGCATAAAGCATCTTCGCGAGATAGTATATGGCTGCATCAGGATCAGATCCTCTCATGCTCTTAATAAAGGCTGAGATGGTATCGTAATGTTGATCCCCTTTCTTATCATAGAGTATCGCCTTCTTCTGTATTGACTCCTCGGCGGTCTTAAGATCTATCTCTATAAAGCCATCTTTTCCTGGTTCTGTTGTTAGGGCTGCAACCTCCAGGGCTGTAATGGCCCTTCTTGCATCTCCCTCTGACATCCTTGCTATATGCCTCAGGGCCTCATCATGGGCTCTTATATTCATTGTACCGAGACCTCTCTCCCTGTCTCTCAAGGCGTTTCTCAGGATCGTTATTATATCGTCCTCCTTAAGAGGTTTCAGCTCAAAGACCTGGCTCCTCGATAGGAGCGCTGAATTAACATAGAAAAAGGGATTTTCTACTGTTGCCCCAATAAGTATGATATTCCCCTCCTCTACATCGGGAAGAAGGGCATCCTGCTGAAGTTTATTGAACCGATGGATCTCATCGAGGAAGAGTATTGTTTTGAGACCCTTTATTTTCCTTGCCTTGGCCTCTTTTATTATCTTCCTGAGGTCCTCAAGGCCTGCGGTGGCAGCATTGAGCCATTCAAAATGCGCCTTTGTCTTTTCGGCAATTACCCTTGCGAGGGCGGTCTTTCCCGTGCCCGGTGGCCCGTAGAGAATCAGAGATGTTATTCGATCCGCCTCAATAGCCCTTCTTAATAGTTTCCCCTCGCCGAGGATATGTCCCTGACCAATATACTCATCGAGGCTTCTTGGAGACATCCTGTAGGCCAGGGGTTCATAATCCTTATCCTGTAAAAGATTCATTGTAATTGAAGCAGTCTCATTGCATTTTTGCTGAGGATCATCTTCTCCCTTTCTTCATCGAGGCCGAGTTCTTTTAATAAAGAAAGCGTCTCTCCCTGATCTGTCCAGGGTGAATCGGTACCAAAGAGTATATGTGTTGAGGGATGTCTCAATATCATCTTCCTTGCTCGCTCCTTATTCAGAAGTTCGAGGGAGAAGGATATTTCCATATATATGTCTTTCCCTATCAGGTAGTTCTCCACCTCGTCCCAGTCATCCCATGAGCCGAGATGGGTCGTTACGAGCCTGAGTTCAGGAAATAGCCCCTTAATCCTTGAAATCTTAAGAGGATCTGCCTTTCTGACCCTCGGAAAGGCAAAGTCAAAGCCTGTATGCATAACAACAATCAGTTCATTTTTAGCTATCTCTTCATAAATTGGGAAAAGCCTCTCCTCATCTATATCAAAGTCCTGGTAATAGGGATGGAACTTGATTCCCAAAAACCCTTCTCCCTTTACTCGTGCAACCCTTTCCCTGAAGTCGCTGTCATCAGGATGAAAGGAAGGAAAGGGGATAATCCTTTCTGATCTTATCTTCTTTGACCATGATAAAATGGAGTCGAATTGAGAGGGTTTTGTGGCGATGGAACAGACTATGCTTTTTTCAATACCAAAGGCATCCATTGAGGCGAGGAGGGAAGAGACCTTTCCATCAAGCCTTGCCTTGATATTGCCCTCCCTTTCAAGAATCCCGATAGCCCTCTCTGCAATCTCGTCAGGGAAGGCATGGGTATGGAAATCAACAATCCCTTTCATCAATTTATGATACAAAATAATCCCCTTTCATTGCCATAAGGTTTTGTAAAATGTTAAAATTTAAAAATTTTTAAAGCGAGGGAGAGATGCCAGAAAAGAGGATAGTAGAAGGACTTACCTTTGATGATGTTTTGCTTTTACCTGCCAAATCAAATGTGCTACCCAGGGAAGTCGATGTGAGCACTCTCTTCAGCCGCTCCATTAGGATCAATATACCCCTTTCGAGTTCTGCTATGGACACAGTAACAGAGGCGCAGATGGCAATAGCTATAGCGAGAGAGGGCGGCATCGGGATTATCCACAGGGCAATGACAGCAGATAAACAGGCCATTGAGGTAGATAAGGTTAAGAAGTCAGAAAGTGGGATGATAATCGACCCCATAACGGTCTCTCCAGATGCTCCCATCTCAGAGGCAATGGAATTGATGGAGCGATACAAGATATCAGGAGTTCCAGTCACTGTTCATGGCAAACTTGTTGGTATTTTAACTAACAGAGACCTGAGATTTGAGACCAATTT
Organism: Thermodesulfovibrionales bacterium; assembly: GCA_046290845.1. Taxonomy (GTDB): domain Bacteria; phylum Nitrospirota; class Thermodesulfovibrionia; order Thermodesulfovibrionales; family UBA9159; genus JBBIPQ01. Next base: position 354 of record JBKBUA010000006.1, on the reverse strand, counting down.
CTCCAAAAAGGTATCGGATGTAATGACAAAGGAGAGGCTTATAACCGCACCTGAGGGGACTGACCTCGATAAGGCAAAGGAATTATTACATAAATATAAGATAGAGAAATTGCCCATTGTTGATAAGGACTTCAGACTCAAAGGGCTTATAACGATTAAGGATATAGAGAAAAGGAGGAAGTATCCCAATGCCTGCAAGGATTCTCTCGGGCGATTGAGAGTGGGTGCTGCTGTTGGTGTTGGAGAAGATGCCCTTTATAGGGCTGAATTACTCGTTAAGGCGGGTGTCGATGTTATAGTCATAGATACAGCCCATGGGCATACAAAGGCTGTTATAGATACATTGAAAAGACT
>JBKBUA010000069.1:0-11360 GCA_046290845.1 Thermodesulfovibrionales bacterium | reverse complement strand
ATCCTTGCCCTATTTGATCTGGCAAGGCGATTTGGTTTGATTCCCTCGCCGATAAAGGCAGAATCAGGGATCATCTTGGATGCGATAAATCGATTTTACGGTGAGATAGGTACAGCAGAAGAGGTGATGGAGGATATATCTGGTGAAGACCTTACTGCTGTAGCAACGGAGTTTGAATCGCCAAAAGACCTTCTCGAGCTTACTGAAGAGGCGCCGATAATAAGACTGATAAACGCCTTGTTACAGCAGGCTGTAAAAGAAAAGGCCAGTGATATCCATATAGAACCCTATGAAAAGGAGATAGATGTCAGGATAAGAATTGATGGCATTCTTCACAGGGTACTTTCACCACCAAAGATCATTCAGGATGCCTTGATAAGCAGGGTAAAGGTAATGGCAAACCTTGATATAGCTGAGAAGAGGTTGCCTCAGGATGGTCGAATAAGGGTTCTGATAGGTGGAAAGGATATAGATATAAGGGTTTCAATAGTGCCGACTACCTATGGCGAGAGGATTGTTCTGAGACTCCTCGATAGGAAACAGGGTCTTATGGGATTGAATGAACTCGGTTTGGGAATGCAAAAGGAGGAGGTCTTCAATCAACTGCTGGGCAGAACAAATGGTATCATCCTCGTCACAGGGCCTACTGGAAGCGGAAAGACAACGACACTTTATGCAGCCCTTAATAGTTTAAACAGGGCAGAGAAGAACATAATCACTGTTGAGGACCCTGTGGAGTACCAGTTGAGTGGCGTTGGACAGATTCAAGTAAACCCAAAGGTTGGTCTGACCTTTGCCTCTGGACTGAGGTCAATCCTGAGACAGGACCCTGATGTTATAATGGTTGGTGAGATCAGGGATACGGAGACGGCAGAAATAGCGATTCAGGCCTCTCTAACAGGCCACCTTGTTCTCAGCACATTACACACCAATGACGCAGCCTCTTCACTGACGAGACTTCTTGATATGGGTGTTGAACCATATCTCGTGGCTTCTTCACTCACGGGAGTTATCGCTCAAAGGCTTGTGAGGGTAATATGTCCTTATTGCAAGGATGGGTATAAGCCATCAGAGGAAGAGATAGCTTATTTCAAGCAGGGAGGCATCGAAACTCCTGAACCTTCATCCTATCTGTATAAAGGTTCGGGATGTGAAAAATGCAGAAACAGCGGTTACCTTGGCAGGACAGGGATATTCGAACTCCTTATAATTGATACTGAGGTGAGGAGGATGATCGTTTCCCGCACCGATTCAAAAACTATAAGTGAATATGCCGTATCCAGAGGAATGCAGACCCTTTACATGGATGGACTCTCAAAGGTTCTAAGTGGTATAACCACTATTGAGGAGGTGCTGAGGGTTATCCATAATGAAAGATAAAGCAAGTTTCAGCCATGCCGGTATTCAAGTATAAGGGTTACGATAGGGAAGGCAAAACTGTTAATGGAAGCATTGAGTCATCAGGACTTAATGAGGCGATAGCGAGGATCAGGGAAAGTGGTGTCTTTCCAGCAGAGGTCAAGAATGAGAATTATTCACCATCTATTTATCAGAGGCTCGTTGACTCTGCTCCTTCATTTCTTGCAAATATGACGAGGCAACTATCGATCCTCCTTTCATCCGGTGTGCCATTAGTCGAGGCTCTTCAATCACTATCAAGGGAGGAAAGGGGATATTTTAAATCGATCCTGCTGTCAATAAAAGAGAAGGTCTCTTCGGGAGCTTCTCTTAATAAGGCCCTCGATGATTTCAGGGAGGTCTTTCCTGAGTTTTACATTCAGATGGTCAGGGCAGGCGAGGAAAGCGGTACACTTGATAAGGTATTGCAGAGACTGGCTGATTTTCTTAACAAAAGGGAGGAGATGAAGTCAAGGGTACGCTCAGCAATGATATATCCCCTTATAATGATTGGTGTGAGTGTTATAGTCCTCTCCTTCCTTTTTACCTTTGTGATTCCGAGGATAATAAAGATATTTAATGACACGAAGGCGGTGCTTCCAGTATTGACAAAGATGATGATATTTGTAAGTAACATCTTTATTAGTTACTGGTGGTTATTATTGATTTCCCTTGTTGCAATCTCTTTTGCCACAAGGTGGCTGGTAAAGAGAGAAAGAATGTTCATTGACAGGATGCTTCTCAAGTTACCAGGGAATATATTAAAGAGTCTTTATTATAGCCGTTTCGCAAGGATAATGTCCTTTCTTCTCGAGGGAGGGCTTCCGTTATTAAAGACCCTCGATATAGCTTCTGGTGTAACAGGAAACAGTTACCTCGCTTCTCTTATCAGGGAAGCGCGGCAGAGGGTAGCAGGGGGGCAGGGGCTTTCTTCTTCCCTCGAAGTTCTACCTCCTGTCTTTCTTCAGTTGATAGCGACAGGTGAAAAAAGCGGTAGTCTTGGAGAGGCCTTTAATAACGCTGCTGATTCTTATGAGGAAGAATTTACGAGGGGTATAAACAGGATGATCTCGATACTGGAGCCCGCGATCATTCTGACAATGGGGCTTATCGTGGGCTTGATAGTAGCAGCAATATTGTTACCAATGTTACAATTGAATCAACTGATAAGGCTATAGATGGGAAATTCGATAACCCCGCCTGTGGCGGGGTGAGTTGTCGAACCACAATTAGAGCAGTCCTGCCATAGGCAGGATTTATGTGATGCTACATGCTCCAAAAAGGAGGAGATAGATTGACACAGAGGACAGTAAAAGGTTTAAGGCATTCATCACCATTAATGACCCTTTCAGTGCATCCGTCAGGTTTTACCCTCCTCGAGGTTCTTGTTGTTTTATTTATCCTCAGTATCCTTGTTGCCATTGTTGCACCAAAGATAATCGGCAGGACCGACGATGCCAGGATTGCAGAGGCAAAGCTTCAGATAAGGAACTTCGAGACAGCCCTCAAGCTCTTTAAGATGGACAACGGCTTTTATCCTGATACCCAGCAGGGTCTTGAGGCCCTGATAGAGAAACCAACTACAGGAAGAATACCTCAGAAATACAGGGAAGGTGGTTATCTTGAGCAGAAAAAGATACCCCTGGACCCCTGGGGAAATCCTTATATATATGTGTCACCAGGACTTCATGGCGATTTCGATATAATCAGTTACGGCGCTGATGGTAAAGAAGGTGGAGAGGGAAAGGATGCTGATATTACGAACTGGAATATACAATAAAGACCGTATTTCAGGCTTTACTCTACTTGAGTTAATCGTCGTGATTTTTATTGTATCACTGTTCATGGCTATTGCTGTGCCTTCTTTTACAGGGATAGAATCAAATGAAATAAGGTCTGAGGTCAAGAGGATCGCTTCTATACTTAGATACCTCAATGACACAGCCATTGCTAAGAAGGAGGAGTTGTACCTCACCGTGGACTTTAAGGATAATTCAATCATCTACAGCACGGTGGAGGGTGAGAAAAGAGAGAGGATTGAATACCTGAGGTCGATCTTCCTTGAAACAAAGGGTGAGATAAATAGCGGCGAGGTGAAGGTTATCTTTACCCCGCTCGGTGCAGGAGAGTTTATGAGGTTTTATCTGGCTGTAAATAAAAAGGTTTTCAGTATCGAATTGAATCCCCTTAGTGGAAGGGTAAGGATAAAGGAGGGGATATCGGAGATGGGAGATTTCTCTTCCGAGAGGACAAGGTGTGAAGGGGTTAATGGCTGAAGAAAAGGGTTTTACGCTCCTTGAGGTTATGATAAGTCTTGCCATCACAGCAGGCCTTCTCGTTACTATCCTATATACACTGAATCATCATCTCGGTATTGCTGAAAGACAGGAGATAATTACCACTGCAACAAGTCTTGCAAAGATGAAGATCAGGGAGATGGAGATGAACCCTTCAAAGACAAAGGGTATTTTTGAAGAGCCCTTTTCAGGCTATTATTATGTAACAGAGACTAAAGAGTCATCCTTTCCATCAATGATCGAGATAGCTGTTACTGTTGGATGCGGTAAGGATAGTGTAAGGCTTGCTGAACTAATTTACTCAAATGTTAAGCGGTAGGTTTGTAGAGCAATCTTGCCTCTGGCAGGATCGCTCCCAAAAAGGTTTCACTCTCTTAGAGGTTCTCATATCAATAGCGATAATATCGATCATACTGACCGCTCTTTATAGCAGCTTTTTCATGAGCAAAAAGGCGGTTGACAGCCTCGATGATAACCTTCTAAGGCTTCAGGAGATGAGGATGACCCTCGATGTGATGAGGAGGGAGGTTGAGTCCGTTTTATTCGACAGGGATAAGCCCTACACTATCTTCAGGATAGAGGGCAAGGACATCTATGGCAGGGATGCCTCTTCTATTATGTTTACCTGTTTTTCTTATCTTGCTCCAGGCCCTTTAACGGTCTCATATTTTATTGAGGGAGAAGAAAACCACCCCTTGGTTCTTAGAAAGAGATCAAGATTAAAGATTAAAGATTCAATTTCAGATGGACAGGATAGGTCAGTGGAGATACTGGAAGACATCGAATCCTTTACAGTAGAGGCAAGATATAGGGATGAGTGGGTGAAGGCATGGGACAGTAACCTCTCACACGATGTCCCTGAGGAGGTCAGGTTCACGATAGTAATTAATGTTAAAGGTAGAAGATATGCCCTTTCTGAGGTGGCAAGGATCAGGACAGGAAGGATGCTATGAAAGGAGAGAGGGGTTTCATCCTTGTGCTTGTTCTTGTGATACTCTCTATCATAACAGCACTGACTGTTGAATTCTCGTATGGTCTCTTTGCAACTACTTCAAACCTGAAGAACTGGACAGAGGCCCAAAGACTATCCCTCATTGCCTCTTCAGGTATCAGGTTAGCCTCTACTGCCATTAAAGAGCAGGCAAGGATTTACAGATATACCTATCCAGAGAAGGCAGAGATGGTGATAGAGAAGATCGTTGATGACTTTGCTGGAAAGGTCTCTTTGCAGGTCGAGGATGAAGGAGGAAAGATCAACCTGAATGCCCTGATCATGAGAAACCAAAGGCTTAATAGAGATGTATACAATTCATTAAAAAGGCTTCTCACTGTCTTGAAACTCGACCAGGATATCGCGGACAGAATCGTTGATTGGATCGATGTTGATAGCGAACCACGAATCAGGGATTCAGAGGAAGATGCGAAGAATAGTTACTTTGATAGCATTGATGAACTTCTCCTCGTCAGGGGTATTGATAGAGAGACTTATGATAAGCTTGTACCCTATGTTACTGTTCATGGGACTATTGACAGGCTGAACATAAATATAAATACAGCCTCTATACCTGTTATAATGTCCTTAAGTGATGACATGACAGATGAGATGGCGGCCTCCATTGTCAGGCAGAGGAGATTCAAACCCTTTGAAGGCACTGATGACCCTGATTTGACAGCACTCCTGGGGCCTTTGAAGACTAAGTTAATGGGAAAGATAGATGTGAAATCAAATTTCTTTCGTGTTACATCTGTGGCTGAGGAGGAAGGTATAAAGAGGGTTATAGATTCTGTGCTCGAGATAAGAGGAGATGTTATTGTCAGATACTGGAAGGAATATTAAAAAAGGCTTAATCCTGCCTTGGCGTGATGAAGGCGGAAGGCAGAAGGCTTTGATTCGGCTTAAGGCCGATGGCGGCAGGAGGGATGATGATTCTCTTCATTCATTCAGCATTTATACCTTTGATGCTAAATCAGGTAATTTTATATATTCCGAGGAGATAACATCTTTATCTGATTTGAGGCGGTTCGACAGGCTCACCATGGGGATTGCTGAAAAGAAGATAGAAGAATTTTATCTGAGCCTTCCTTTAAGCATGCTGGGTTTCAGGATATTAAATCTTCCCTTTTCCGACAAGAAAAAGATCACAGAGGTTATCCCCTTCGAGCTTCAGGGTCTCATTATGGAGAATGTTGATGACATAGTTTTTGACTCTCTTTGTCTCGGCAAAGAGGACGGCGGGTTTAATGTCTTAGTTGTTTACATAGAAAAAAGTAGATTTGATAGTGTTCTCAGTGTCCTTTCTAAGGCAGGTATAGACCCCGTCATTGCTGGCTCCATTGAAATCGGATATATACTAAAAGAAACAACGGATCCTGTTCAGATAACCGAGAGATTGATTGATTATGCTGATAGGTCAGACATTAAATTCGAAGAAAAGATGGATTTTATAAGTGAAGAGTTGAAAAACCCTACCATAAACCTGAGAACAGGGGCTTTTGAATTCAGGGGAGATACTGAAAGGATTTCAAGGGCTGTCAAGATAATGACCTTTCTTCTGATTATGATTGCCATCGTAATAAATCTTGATCTATCCTTCAGGATTTTAAGGGACAGAAAAGATATAACCTTAATAAGGAAGGAGATGAAGAGGTCCTATTCAGAGTTATTCCCTTCCGAGAAAAAGATTACTGATGAACTTTATCAATTGAAAGCCCATCTTAAAGATGTCAAGGAGAAGAGGGATCTGATTGGTGGAGTACAGGTAACTGAGTTTTTGCTCAAACTATCTCAAATGAGATCAGGGGGGATTGTTTTTAACGAAATCGGTGTTTCTACCGAGGGTCTTTCACTTAAAGGAGAGGCTGCCTCAATGGATGAGATAAATAACCTTAAGACAGTGCTTTCAGGGATTATTCAGGAGATCAATGCCTCTGATATCAAGCCTTTAGTAGGCGGAAGACTTGGTTTTTCCGTCTCGGGAAGGATAAAGAGATGAAATTCATCTTTGGATTGTTCAATCGATTCGGGCTTAAAGGAAGGGATTCACTTAAACTGTATCTTTTGGTATTTATCTATCTTATAGCAATTATCCTTTTTTTCTTCGAAAGGTCAATGGACAGGGAGAGGAACTTGTTAATTAAAAGGTTTCAGGATTTCACAAGTCTTGCCGAGGAATACAGGATGATTAAGGCATCGAATGTTCCTGCTATAAGCAATAGCGTTTCCGAGGGACTGCTTCAATCAATCAACAGGCTTGTTGACTCCACAGGGGTAAGGGACAGGGTTAAATCCTTAAAGATGACAGGAAATCGTGAATTCAAAGGAATTGTGGAGGAAACGGTCGAGATGGATGTTGATAAACTCACGATGAATGAGCTTATAAACCTGCTTTACAGGATAGAAAATCATCAGGCCTTTTTATCGATTAAGGATGTAAGGATGAAAAAGGATTTCGAAAACCCTGAGAGGATTGATGTAGGCATAAGGATTTCCTTATATCGTAATCGATAAGGGGCGATGGGGTTATGCGTAATGGGTAACGGGTTACGGCCTTTGCTTTTATATTTTACCTTTTCCTGCTTTATCTTTATAATTCTTCTGTTTGGCCTGTGGCATATTGTGATACCCGATGATTTGATTAAGAAAAGGATAGAAGATTCCTTTGCAAGTGAAGGGATTAAGCTAAAAACAGAGGGTCTCAGGAAGGGCCTTTTTTACAGTCTGACGATTGATAGAATTGTCCTGAACAGTATACAGGATACCCCTCACTCCTTCAACATTTCTAATATCAAGGCGGGGTTAGATTTTCTTTCATTATTGAAGTTAAGGCCCTTAATCATCATTACTGCGTCTATCGCAGGAGGAAGGCTTAGCGGAGATTTCTCGATTCTTAATAGTCTCTTTAACCTTACCATTGAGAAGGCTGAACTCGAAAACATGGGATTTCTCAATGATAATGGCATCGCGGGAAGGGGGCTTATCTCGGGGACCGCATTATTTTATCTAAAAGAATCGAAGGGTAACATGAGGTTCAGGATTCTTGATGCTGACCTGAAGGATATTACTGGCAGGATATATCTACCCCTAAGTCTTTTCAAAACCGTTAGGGGTTTCATTGAATTCAGCAGGGGAGTTATTATTATTCATTCATTATCCCTTGAGGGTAACGGGATATATGGGAAGATTCAATCCCGCCATGGCGGGACAAGATTCAGGACTCAGGATATGATATTCTTAGATGGTTCAGTGGAGGTTATGGTAAATTCCGACTTTTCAATGCCACAACTTGTTGATCTTGGCCTTCTCAGATACAGGAAGTCCCCTGGCTATTATATAATTCCATTGGATAATTACAGGCTGTAGGAGTGATATGATAAATCTCAAAGATATAAGAGATGCCTGCGAGAGAATAAGTCCCTATATCCACAGGACGCCTCTCATAAGGTCCGATTCCATCAGTAAATTAGCAGGTGCCGAGGTCTATTTGAAGGCAGAGAATCTTCAAAAAACAGGCTCTTTTAAGGTAAGGGGAGCGATCAATAAGATGGTTAGACTGAAGAAGGATAGGGTTATCGCAGCCTCAATGGGTAATCATGCCCAGGGTGTTGCCTATGCAGCGAAAGTCCTCGGAAAGAAGGTAAGAATCATTATGCCTGTTACCTCGCCTATAATTAAACAGGAGGCAACGAAGGGATATGGTGCCGAGGTTGTTCTTTACGGTAATAGCTTTGGTGAGGCCCTGGATTATGCACTATCTGATAAAGGGTATGAGTTTATTCATGCCTTTGATGATGAAGATGTCATAGCAGGACAGGGTAGCATTGGTCTTGAGATCATGGATGAATTAAAGGACATAGACACTATTCTCGTCCCGGTAGGTGGAGGGGGGCTTATCTCGGGTATAGCTGTAGCTGTTAAGTGTGTTTCACCCCAGACAGAGGTGATAGGCCTTCAAACAGAGGCAGCTTCATCAGGTTACAGGTCCTTTAAAAAGGGCGTGATAGAAGAGGCATCCCCAGGCCCAACGATTGCTGACGGTATCGCTGTTGGAAGGATTGGTAATAAGACCTTTGAGGTAATCAGAAGATATGTTGATGATATCTTTCTCGTAAAAGAGGATTCAATCGCAATGGCAATCCTCCTTTTTATGGAAAGAAAAAAGCTCGTTGTCGAGGGGGCTGGTGCTGTTGGACTTGCCTTATTGCTTGAAAACAAAGACAGATTCAGAGGGAAAAAGGTTATTATTGTGGTCAGTGGAGGCAACATTGACTTTACCCTCATTGATAGGATCATTCACAGGGGTCTTGTAAAGAATGGGAGAATCTCTGTCTTTGAGGTGATGATAGATGATGTGCCTGGTAGCCTTAATGGCCTCACAGGAATAATAGCCTTTCATGGCGGTAATATTCTTCATGTTTTTCACGACAGGCTCGGGACCGATATACCGATTGGTAAGACGAGGGTCATATTCACTATCGAGACAAGGGGAAGGGAACATCTGAAGGAGATACTGTCAGATATTGAGTCCAGAGGATTAGAGTATAAAGTTCAGGAATGTAAATAGAAAGACCGTCACGCTTATATAACCATTCATATTAAAGAAGGCCATATCGAGCTTGCTCAAATCATCGGGCTTCACGAGGGAGTGTTCATAAATAAACAGGCCTGCAGTTATCATCATACCAATATAATAAGGATAAGATAAATGCAATACCAGCCCTGAATACATGAGAAGAAGATAGGCTATGAAATGACATAAACGGGACAGGGTTATTGACTTCCTTATTCCGAATCTCGAAGGTATTGAGAACAGTCCATAGGAACGGTCAAAGTCAATGTCCTGGAGTGCATAGAGTATATCAAAGCCAGCAAGCCAGAAGACCACAGCGATACCCATGGGGATTATCCTCAGATCAAGGGCACCAGTAACAGCTATCCATGCACCAACTGGAGCAGCAGATATGGTTATACCCAGTATGAAATGAGAAAGCCATGTGAACCTTTTTGTATAGGAATAGAGGATTATAAAGGCTATTGCTAAAGGAGAAAGTTTAAGACAGAGGGGATTAAGCATGTAAGCGGAAAGGACCAATAGGGCAAGGGATATTGCAACGAATATGATAGCCTCAACAGGCCTTACCTTTCCTGATGGGATCTCCCTGCCTGCTGTTCTCGGGTTTGCCCTGTCTATCTCCATATCAATAACCCTGTTAAGGCCCATCGCCGCTGTTCGGGCAGAGACCATCGCAACTATTATCCAGAAGAGCGTCTTAACAGGAGGTATCCCCTTAGAGGCGATTATGGCTGATGTCAGGGCAAAGGGAAGGGCAAAGATCGAATGGGAAAATTTGATCATCTTAAGATAGAGCGAAACCTTTTGAATAGGCATGTTTTGCCTTTAAACCTCCCTTGCCATCATCCTCAAGGTATGAACAAATCCTTCAAGCAAAAAGATAATCGATTCCACATCGAGAAAGTTTCCAGTGACCTTATCGAATACTATCTTCAATGATGATGGAAATTCCTCATCCCCTTTAGAATAGAGTATAAGCAATCTGACCCTCGGAAGGAGATCTATCATCCATGCCCTTTCAGCAGGGAAACCAGAAACAGGCCTTCCGCCTAACCTTTGAAGAATTTGGTCTATCCTTTCATTCATGACATCGAATAATTCCCTGAGTGGTTCCTCGCAGTCTCTCTGGAACGTGGATGCCTTCACGAGGCCTCCCTTAAATTCTGAAAAGGATACCCATTGACCTGTGAAATCACCTCTTCCTTTATTTCTTATGTAATGAAGAAGGAGTATCCCGATCCATTTGTTATAAGGCTCGGGGGTTATATTTCCATTATTATCAATCAGATAGTCTTTACCAATACAGCGGATCCCAATTGCATTGTCCCTGATTACAGCACCGATTTCATGACCTATTTTAATAACATCTAAATCCTGGATCTCTTTTTTGAGAGACCGTAGTAACTCATCTCTCCAGTCCCCTTCATTAAGCATCGATCTTATACGTTCGATAGTGGATGGGGAGAGATATCTGCATTCATTGATCCCTTCATGACCTGTTTTAAGATAAACCGCAAAGGCCATACATGTCTTCTGTGAGCACTCTCCACAGTTAGTCCTCGGTAAGAGCTTATATATCTCAAGGGGGTTCATTCTTAGGTTAGTGTGAGGCTACCTTCCCCTGTGCATTCTTATGAAGTTCTCAATAGACCTGTCATAGGTTCTCTCGAATTCCTTATTGAAAAAGCAGGCAGGCAACTCCCCGTTTCTCCTGTGATAGTGCAGACACTCACAACACCTGTACTTCTTAGAGCACGGCTCATAGGAGCAGTTACAGTATTTTTTATTCAATTCCATGATACATTCCATAGGTCACCTCGAAGAATATATTTGACTAAATATTTTACCCTATTTTACTCTGCAACCACAATTCATCACCTGTTAGGCATAGACTATAAGCTACGGCCTCTAACCTGTTCGATCCTTAAAGGTCAGGCGATGTTTATTAACATTTCTAAATGTATCTATAATTTCGTTCTCTTGTTTATAATACATTTATGGAAAGACTAAAAAAACTGACCTGTATAGAAGACCCTGTTAAGAGAAGGGCACTGTTTATCGGTATCCTTACCGATGAGATTAGAAGGCGAGGCGG
>JBKBUA010000068.1:4350-11564 GCA_046290845.1 Thermodesulfovibrionales bacterium | reverse complement strand
CAGAATATATCGATTATAAGGATATCAGGACATTAAGGGGATTTCTTACCGAGCGCGGCAAGATACTGCCAAGACGTATGACAGGTGTATGTGCAGGGCATCAGAGACTTCTCACGGAAGCCATTAAGAGGGCAAGGCATATAGCCCTTCTTTCCTTTGTTGAGAGATGATTATAAAATGAGGATACCGAAGACCTGGGTTCCGCTGCTAACGAGGCGAATTATTGATAATCTCGTCGAGAAAGACCTCGTAGAACTTAAACTCTCAAAGGATAAGTTGATTGAGGAGTCAGAAAAGATAGTCCTCGAGGAATTGATGATTGAAGACAGACTGAACGAAGAGGTCAGAGAGATACTGAAAAAATTTTCCGCTGATATAGAAAAGGGGAGGCTCGATTATAGAAAACTCTTTGAAATGACAAAGAAGAAGATCGTGGAAGAGAGGGGTCTGATACTTTGATGCTTTCTGATGACAAGATAACCCATCTCGGTCATGTTCTGCTTAAGGAGCTTGTTAGCAAGGGCTTCATAGAATTAAAGGCTGAGGAAGGAAAGGTCTGGAGAGAGATAAAACGCTCCATTGTATCATTCCTGAAGGTAAGCGAGGAGATCGATACTGCTGTCAGGAGAAAGATGCAGTCCTTCTCGAGAAAGATTATTGAGGGCAGTCCTGAATGGGACGTCTTATACAAAAAATTTTACAGGGAAGAGGCAAACAGAAGGGGAATGGCGACAGAATAAGAAGGTTATTGCTATTTTTACCTCTTCTTATATCTTACGCAGGTGTCATTTTCGATCTTTCGTTAAAATGGGCGGTGCCCTGGTTCTGTTTTATCTTTATCATATCGTTCATTTATTCCTTTCGATACTTCGTGAAGAGGATAAAGGGACTTGCCCTCGCAACCTACCTTTCCTATGGAATCATCATCTCAGGTGCAATAAATTTTTTTCAGGTAAAGGGGTTGCACATTGTCTATATACCTTATATATTTTTTCTTTCCCTTTTAGTCCGTCCTAAAATTGTTATTCCTCTAAGTATTGCTATTCCCTTCCTTGAACTAAAACATTTTCTCAAAGAAGGTTTAGCCGAAGAGGTTTTGTTGAGTATGACAACGATATTGATAGGCTCTGTCCTTTCCACATTCGTGACACATCTCAGGAAACAGAGAGATGGTTTCAGCAAGACGCTTGAAAGGATTAAGGAAGAGGCATCCGATGTTAGTTATGGCTCCTCTTACTTTAATGAAGAAAGTCTCCTTTCTCAACACCTATATACTAAGCAAGAGACGGACGAAGAGATAAAGAACCTGCTCGATATATCGAGAAGGATTCTCCAGGCTGAGGCAGTAGGGTTTCTTTTATTGAAGCAAGGGAATTTCAGTCTGAGATGCTCGGTGCCTGAAGAAGGACTGAAGGGTTTAAATATTGATGATATTATGAAAGAATCTGTTGACAGAGGAGGTGCGCCTGTTACATCAAGGTCTGCATCTATAATCGTGTCTGCCGTGATGGAAGCACACTCCAGAATAGGTTCTATCGTGGCTATTAAAAATGGGGGTAGATTTAATTCTACAGATATTGAGACCATAGAACTGTTTTCACAGCAGGTATCAATGATAATAAAAAGGGAGCGAATCAATAAAGTTATAAAGAGGGATCAACTCGGTCTCAGGCTGCTTATCGAAGGCAGTTCAAGACTGAATTCTTCGCTTGAGATGAAGACCCTCTCATCAAAAATGGTCGAGGCAATGTATAAGGTGGCTCCGCACAAGATTCTATTGCTCGTGCCGAAGGCGATGTCAGGCAAATCTGTTAGATATGAACTTGTTCATTACCTTGGCATTGTGGAACCAGATGATAAAATCATCGATCTAAAGGATACCATAGTGGGTAACTACAGCGAGAGTCTGGAACCAGTCTATCTATCTGACCTCAGAGGCAATAAGACCCCTGTTCTTCCCTTAAAGATAAACGATGTTGGATCATTATTAATTCTACCTCTCCTGTACGAGAAAGAACCCCTCGGACTGCTCCTTTTTCTTTCCGAAAGGATAAATGCCATCAGTTCTTATCAGATTGACCTATTAAAGATACTCGGTAATCAGGCCTCAACAGCCATTGCAAACGCAAGGTTGTATTCAAAGATAGAAAAAATGGCCATTACTGACGGACTAACAGGGCTTTACAATCACAGGCATTTTCAGGAGAGAGTATCCTCAGAGTTCAGCAGATTGAGTCGCCTCTCGACAAGTCTTTCCCTTTTACTGATAGACATCGATCATTTCAAAAAGATAAATGATACTTACGGTCATCCTGCTGGAGATGAGGTGCTCAGGGGTGTGGCAGGTGTTATAAGGGATACTATCAGGAGCATAGATATACCTGCGAGGTACGGTGGTGAGGAATTTGCTGTTTTACTCCCTGACACTAACATAGATGGTGCAATAAGGATGGCTGAAAGACTGAGGTCTTCAATCCTGAATCGAAGATTTTCATTTAATGAGAAGGAGATTGCTGTTACTGTGAGTACAGGAATAGCCACATCGCCATACGACGCAAAGACAAAGGAGGAACTCATTGAAAGGGCAGATGAGGCGCTTTATCGTGCCAAGCAGAGCGGAAGGAATCGGTGCGTTTCTTGGAGGCAGCTTTAATAATGAAGGATCAATTCATAACCTATGTATCTGAAGAGGATATCAAGAGAGAAAGGCAGAAGGCGAGGGAATTGAGGAGGTCCCAGTGGTGGAAAAGGAAATGTTCTGAGGGTAAATGTTATTACTGTGGCAAGAGGGTCAGACCCCAGGAGCTCACAATGGACCATATAGTACCGATTATCAGGGGTGGAAGGTCGAAAAAGGGTAATGTTGTCCCTGCCTGTAGGGAATGCAATGAGAAAAAGAAATATATGCTTCCCTTTGAGTGGGAGGAGTATCTTAAGAGACTAAAGGAGGAAGAGTGAAATACGGAGAAAAGGCTATAAAGAGGGCAAAGATCGAGACCTGGGATAATCCCGAGCCAGAAAGGGAATATGAGATAGATATAAGTTTCCCTGAATTTACTTGTCTCTGTCCAAGATCAGGGTACCCTGACTTTGCAACTATAAGGATTGTGTATGTTCCTGACAGAAAGATCGTGGAACTCAAGTCCCTAAAACTCTACCTGAACTCTTTCAGGGACAAGTATATCTCCCATGAAGAGGTTACAAACAGGATTTACTCAGACCTTTACAAAAGGCTGAAACCGAGATTTCTTGCGGTAACAGGAGATTTTAACCCGAGAGGGAATGTTAAGACCATAATCAGGGTTACGTCGAAGCCAAGAGAGGATGAATAGGATATAAATGGAGGCGGCGAGCGGATTCGAACCGCTGGATAAAGGTTTTGCAGACCTCTCCCTTAGCCACTTGGGTACGCCGCCATGTCCTTAAGGTGAATCGGAATGCGCAATAAATAATGGGTGTGTTTTATTTAAACTCATCACGCATCACGGATTACGCATCATGGTTTTCAATGGAGCGGGCGACGGGATTCGAACCCGCGACCCCAACCTTGGCAAGGTTGTGCTCTACCAGCTGAGCTACACCCGCATTTTTTATGCTATACTATGAAATACTAATTAAAAAGGACATGTTTTGTCAATAGATTCAATGATAAAGCCCGATCTCCAAGAATTTATGTCCCTTTCGAAAAGGGGAAACCTTATTCCTGTTTATAAGGAGATCCTTGCTGATATGGATACGCCCGTAACCGCCTGTCTCAAGATGGGTGGCTCCCCTTCCTTCCTCTTTGAGAGCGTTGTGGGTGGTGAAAAATGGGCGAGATACTCCTTTGCAGGAGCGAGACCATCGAGACAGATTAAGGCATGGGGTGACAAGATAGAGATAAAAGATCGTTCGGGCGTGATAGAGACCTTTGAAACAGTTGATCCGATAGGAGTGCTCAAAAAGGAATTATCCCGTTTTCAGCCTGTTGAGATTGAAGGTCTTCCAAGGTTCTATGGAGGGCTTGTGGGATATATTGGTTATGACATGGTAAGGTTCTTTGAGAGGGTGCCTGATCTTGGAAAGAAAGGGCTGGGCCTTCCTGATATGTTCTTCATGTTGACGGACACAGTCCTTATATTTGATAGTCTGAGGCAGAAGATAAAGGTGGTATCCAATGCACACATTAATGGGGACCCTGAGAATGCTTACAGAGAAGCTGTTGAAAAGATCGAGGAGTTAATATCGAAATTAAAACAACCCATAAGAAAGAGAAGGGTTAAAGATAAGACAGGATCAAAGGATATGTCCTTCATCTCATCCTTTGGGGAAAAGGAAAGGTTTGAGGAGGCAGTGTTAAGGGCGAAGGAATATGTAATGGCTGGAGATGTTGTCCAGGTTGTCTTATCTCAGAGATTTGATACAGAGACATGGCTAAAGCCCTTTGATATATACAGGGCATTGAGGGTTATAAATCCATCTCCATACATGTATTATCTCGACTCAGGTGATGCAAAGTTGATTGGTTCCTCGCCCGAGATCCTTGTCAGGCTCGAGGGTGACAGGATAACTCTTAGGCCGATTGCAGGTACAAGAAGGAGGGGAAAGGCCGAGACAGAGGATAATGCCCTCGAGGAGGAGTTGAAGAATGACCCAAAGGAGATCGCAGAACATATAATGCTCGTTGACCTGGGAAGGAATGATGTTGGAAGGGTTGCAAAGACAGGTTCGGTAAATGTTACGGAACTGATGACTGTTGAGCGATACAGCCATGTTATGCACCTCGTTTCTAATGTAGAAGGTGTCTTAAAAGACGGTCTCGATGCCTTTGATGTACTGAAGGCCTGTTTCCCCGCAGGCACAGTCACAGGAGCACCAAAGGTGAGGGCGATGGAGATTATAGAAGAACTGGAGCCTGTGAGGAGGGGGCCTTATGCTGGTGCGGTTGGTTATTTTGGTTATTCTGGCAATATGGATACCTGCATAACGATAAGGACTATAATAATGAAGGGTAGGAAGGTCTATGTTCAGGCAGGGGCCGGTATAGTTGCAGATTCTATCCCCGAGAGGGAATATAAGGAGACGGTAAATAAGGCTATGGGCATGATGAAGGCACTGGAACTTGCAAAGGAAGAGGAATTTTGAGATGCTCCTGATGATTGATAATTACGATTCCTTTACTTATAACCTTGTTCAGTATTTCGGAGAACTTGGAGAGGATGTTCGTGTCTTCAGGAATGATAAGATAACTGTTAAAGAAATAGAAGGGATGTCACCTGAGAGGATCGTAATATCGCCGGGGCCGTGCACCCCCCGGGAAGCAGGTATATCAATTGATGTAATAAGGCATTTTGCAGGAAAAATACCTATCTTAGGCGTGTGCTTGGGTCATCAGTCAATTAGTGCTGCTTTCGGAGGTGAGATTGTAAGGGCGCCCAGATTAATGCATGGAAAGACATCCATGATCCACCACGATGGAAAGACGATTTTTGAGGGGCTACCAAATCCCTTCGAGGCTACACGATACCACTCCCTCGTTATAAAGAAAGAGACTCTTCCTGAATGCCTTGAAATAACGGCTTGGACAGAGGAGGGTGAGATAATGGGCGTAAGGCATAGGGAGTTTGTTATTGAGGGTGTCCAGTTCCATCCTGAATCGATTCTAACAAGGGTTGGGAAAGACCTATTAAGGAATTTCTTAAGACTGAGGTGATAAATGATTAAAGAGGCTATTAATCTTTTAATCCAGAACATAAATCTCTCTGAAACTGAGATGGCAGAGTGCATGAGGGAGATAATGGAGGGGAGGGCCACTGATGCCCAGATAGGGGCCTTCTTGACTGCCCTTAGGATAAAGGGGGAGACCGTTGATGAGATAACAGCAGCAGCCCGAATAATGAGGGAAAAGGCAACAAGGATTAGATCACCCGAAGGAGTAATAGATACCTGCGGGACAGGAGGAGATATGTCCCATACCTTCAATATCTCAACCGCAACAGCCATAGTGGTTGCTGCCGCAGGTGTTCCCATAGCAAAGCATGGTAACCGTTCTGTCTCGAGCCGTTCGGGAAGTGCCGATGTCCTTGAGGCCCTTGGTGTAAAGATCGATCTTCCGCCTGAAAAGGTCGAGAGATGCCTCTTTGAGACAGGTTTTGGTTTCCTCTTTGCCCCTTTATTTCACCCTGCCATGAAATACGCCATTGGACCGAGAAGGGAAATAGGTGTAAGGACGATCTTTAATATCCTCGGCCCTCTGACGAATCCAGCCGGTGCAAAAAGGCAGATCCTCGGTGTCTTTGCTGATAGACTCACAGAGCCTCTCGCTGAGGTTCTCGGAAATTTAGGCGCTGAGGATGTTATGGTTGTTCATGGAGAGGATGGCCTTGACGAGATAACTATCTCTGATGGGACAAGGGTATCGAGATTTAGGCATGGAAGGGTTGAGACATCTTATCTCTCTCCTGAGGACTTTGGCCTCGGAAGGTCTCCTTTATCGAGCATCGTGGGAGGGGATAAGGATGAAAATGCAAAGATACTCATGGAGATTCTTAAGGGAGAAAAGGGGCCTAAACGGGATATTGTCTTGATTAATTCTGCTGCCGCCTTAGTCGTGGCAGGGAAGACCGATGACTTCAAGGAAGGGGTTATGATAGCGGCAGAGGCTATTGATTCAGGAAGGGCAATGAAGAAACTTGAAGAGGTTATTAAGGTTAGCAATTCACTTTGATGATTAAGTCCTTTAGTAGGGAGCCAAAAAAGGAGAGACACTTAAGGTCGAGGTCAAAGACCACCTCCTATGTTGATCTCGAAAGGGCTGAGAGACTGAGAGAGGTCTTTGAGGCCCTAAGAGAGGTTAATAAGAAATCGCCTGTTATAGTAGAGGGCAAGCGGGATTTCGAGGCCCTGAGGAAATTGGGCATCGCAGGAGAGATAATTACACTTCACAGGGGGAATAACCTTTATGATTTTTGCGAAGATGTTGTTGAAAGGCATGAAAGGGTTGTCCTTCTCCTCGACTGGGACGACAGGGGAGAGGCCCTTTACAGGTTTCTGAGTTCCCATCTAAAAGGACACTGGGAGGAGTTTGCAGGTTTCAGGGAGATACTGAAGATACTCTGCCAAAAGGATATAAAAGACATAGAGGGGATACCGAGGCTGCTGAAAAATCTGGAAGGCGATAGATTGCATGAAGAGGCTACTCGGTAACAGGGGCGAGGATTTAGCTGCAAGGTATC
>JBKBUA010000068.1:0-4253 GCA_046290845.1 Thermodesulfovibrionales bacterium | reverse complement strand
TTTAAAGGAAAAGGGTTTCAAAATCATTATGAGAAACTTTAAAACTCCCCTCGGAGAGATCGATATAATAGCAGAAGACAGAGAGACCCTTGTATTTATTGAGGTCAAGACACGGAGCGATGACTCCTTTGGCTTCCCCTTTGAGGCTGTTGATGGCAGAAAAAGGGAGAGGATGAGGAGAATCGCACTTCTTTATCTTAAAAACTTGGGGAAGGAAAGACCTGCGAGATTCGATGTCATAAGTGTCGAGATGAAAGATGGATGTAGTAAGATAGATCACATCGTAGAGGCCTTCTAACTTGAATAAAGCCAAATAATGCAGATATTCTCAAAATTTATTTAACCGAAGAGCAGCAGACCAGAAGAACGGAAAATGAAGACTCGATAAGGTTTGTGGTCGAAAGAGTCTTCCTTAAAAGCCCTTTGTTCCAAACTGATGCAAAATAAAGGTTTCTTTAAGACCTTCCTGCTCGTGCCGCAGAGCGGTTCAGTCTCTCCAGATACCTTAGGTCAAATCATGTGATTTCTTGCCTTATCATAGTCTGTCATATTGTAGACTACCTTATCCTTGATCTATGGCTTCCTGATGTTTGGGTGAAATAAACCCTCACATTCCTCTCGTATGCTGCTGGCATCTCTGCGCAAAGACATCTTTGCTACTACTAACTTCAATGCTTTTGAGTTGGTCCCTATATTTATGTTCTATCCGATGTATGCCTCTCCCCGATTTCCCATTGATAGTCTTAGCACCACAGTATTTGCTGGTGATATTGGCGTTATTGCCCATCTTCCTTTAAAGATACTTTAGTTTACTAATTTAAAAAAGGGAAGATTCACTTTATTGATTTATATCCATCCCAATAAGCTTTATAGGCAAAAAATCTCACAATGGGTATGAGCAGTATCTGCCTGGTATAACCGGCACCTTTAAACAATCTGACATGATGCTTTATATCCTCTACAAATATCCTGAACTTCGTCTTCAGGCAGACATCTTTAAGAAGGTCTATATTATATTTTTTCTTTATAAACTTGAATGCCCGACCATCATTATAAGCTCTTCTCGCTATAGCCTTTATTGAAAAGGCATGGGTGTGATACACTGCAGCTTTAGGGGAGTATTGAAATGAATACCTATCCTTTAACAGCAGATACCAGAGATAGTCCTCCCAGCTTGAAATTTCCTCATCAAACTTTCTTACAAACCACATCTCCTTTAGGAACGCACAGTTGGAGTTTGAGAAGGGTATACGTCCTTCTATTACTCCATGCTCGGGGAAATGTTTGTTCAGAGCAACCTCCTCAAAGGCATTTACTCCCTTTATAGCTACCTGCCTTCCAAATGTTGCATGAGAACGCCCTTCAATTATGGGACTTACCAATTCACTTAACCATGTGGTACTGACAGGAATACAGTGGGCGGAAAGGCTACATATTACATGCCCTGTAGCCCTTTCTATTCCATAGTTCAAGGCATAGCCATAGGTAAAACTCTCAGATGGTATCTCAAACAATTTAACATCATATTGCCTGACGATCTCCGGTGTCCGGTCTGAAGAGCCAGAATCAATTACCACTACTTCAAAAGGGATATCAATCTCCTGAGAAAAAACACTATCAAGGGTCTTCTCTATAAATTTCTCTTCATTCTTGCACCTGATGACAATAGATATTCTATCCATCTCTCCAGCCTCTATATAGACCATAGTTTGCAGCAAACCTTATCAGCGGAGACATACACATCCATTTAAGCTTGGACCTCCATCTTCTGTTATCATTCAAAATATAAAGGGCATCCTTTGCTGAATCATAAACAGTGGCCTTACAGAATGACATCCTCCTCGGGGGGTTGTCTGATAGAAATTTCTTGAATGAGCTTCCGTAATCAAAAAACCTGTTATAGGTTTCTTTAATGGCAAAATTATGGGAATGTATAACGATGGATTTAGATGCATAGTATATAAAGTAGCCTTTCTCTATCATCCGTTTGCTCCATTCCTGGTCCTCAACCATCTTGAGTCTCTCATCAAAGGGATTATCCTTTAACAGATCACTCCTATAACAAGCACTGACATCTGAGAACCTGATATACCGATGCATATTACTAAGGTAATCAACTCTCTGAAAGTCTATTTTTAAATCCGCATACCTCAACTCATCAATGCATGGAGCACCAATATAGATATCCCTCGCTTCAATAGGGTTACAGTCAGGCCGCGGAACCTGTCTGCTATAGGTTGCTGCAATAGCTGAATGCAGTTCGAAAGGCCTGATCAGTTCTTTTAACCATAGTTTATTCGCAGGGATCGCATCCTGTGTCATATGTACTATATATTTCCCGTTAGAGAGAGATGACCCAAGGTTTCTTGTTTTCGGATGACTAAACGAGCTTTTATCAATTGTGTGTAATCTAACATTGTATCTTCCGCTATATAAACGGATTATATCAGCAGTGGCATCAAGAGATGATGAGTCAATAACTATAACCTCTATGGGGTTTTCTATTTCCTGATAAAATATTACATCCAGAAGGTTCTTTATGTACTTCTCACTGTTATAAGTAAGTATTACTATTGATACCAAGCCAGTCCCCCTCTTTATATAAAACCCGTATTTATTCTCTACTTCTTTAATAAAGTCCCTTTCGCCAGCAATACTCTCCTCTATCTGATTGATATAAGACCTTGCACTTCTCAGTTCTTCCTCTTTTGTATTTACATAAGCTCTTATCTTTTCAAGCTCTCTTTCTTTTTCTTTAAAGAGATACTTATATCTTTCTGCATCGGCATGTAGGGACTCGAATATCCAGAATGCCCTCTCCCTTATGAGATTCATATGCTTTCTATATACCCTATACCGCGCCTCAATATGAGGAAATGTATTTGGGTGCATATTCAGCACCATGTTGTCATCCCGCAGGTGGTATTCAGAAGTTGTCTCTGGAATGCGATAAAACATGGTATGATTAGAAAGTCTGATAAGGAGGTCCCAGTCCTCAAATAAATCAAACTCAGGATCAAATGACTCCTTTATTAGTAGGTCTCTTTTAATCAGTAAGGATAAAAGGGGGATATAGTTCTGAAATAAAAGACGGTCCTTATCAAAATCTATTTTGAAGGCAACATATCTTGAAACAGGTTTATAACCTTCTTTTGTCGGTACGTTCTTCACAATATAGGTATCCGTATAGGCAACACCGTATTCACTCTCTTTTAGAAAACCCATGATGGTTGATATATGGTCTCTATATAATAGGTCATCATCATCGAGGAACCCTATGTATTCTCCCCTCGCGTTCTCGATCCCTACATTCCCCGCATGGGCCCTTCCTGTGTTCTTTTCAAGCCTGATATAATTCAAAGAGACATCGCTAAGAATGGCCTTTAGTTCTTCGATGTCGAGGTCACAGCCTCCATCATTGACAAGGACAACCTCGATGGGTCTATAGGTTTGAGCAGCAATGCTCTGCAAAGCCCTCCTCAGGAGCTTTGGCCTGTCTTTTGTCCTGACTATGATTGATACCAGTGGATTATTAGTGTTGTCGGTCATCTCTTTTTTGCAATAAAATCTTTCACCAGATTAACCACGAAGACGGCATTTTTAATGGCTTTTAAGGCATCGGCCCTCGTGTATTCCTCTGTTGGAATAAAATCGATGTCTCCATAAAAGGAGAGTTCTCGCTCCTTCCTCAATTCCTTCGAAATTCTTGCAAGCCTCTTTATCTTAGCGACGGTTATCCCTTTGAACCTTTTTCCGTGCTCGATGATTAAAGAGCCTACGTCATGGAATTTCGGAGGCTCTATCCCGACCGCCCTGAGCATTGCCTTGAGAGAGAGTTCGACCGTCTCCTGTGCTTCCCTTATGACATCGGAGTAATCCTCTTCCTCTAAGAGGAGGTTGAGCACCTTAAGTCTCTTTTCTGCCTTAAAGAGATAGCTTCTGGCAAGGTCTTCCGTTGTCATATCTCTATAATCTCACCTGGTCTGTAGTCGGGCTTCAGGTCCCAATACCAGGCATTTCCCTTCCATCGCCTTTTAGCTCCAAGAGCCTTCAGTCTCATTTTTAGCCTTTTTAATATTCCTTCGAAAAAGCCATTTTTATCATAGAGGATCTTTGCATCCTCAACCATATCGAGAAAGATAGGACAACACATATCTGCTTCGTCAGGGCTTTTAATAAGGGGTGACAATTCTATAAACAGCCCCTGTTTATATAGATTATTTAATAATTTTTCGAGCCTTTTTTCAATCTTG
>JBKBUA010000067.1:2107-11575 GCA_046290845.1 Thermodesulfovibrionales bacterium | reverse complement strand
TAATCCAGAGAAAAAGAACGAGGGTATTGAAAGGCTTAAAGCATCTGTTGATAAATATGGGGAGGTATTTGGAAGGATAGAAAAAATAGCAGAGGAACTATCTCAGGACTTTAAGAATGTGAAGCCTGTTAAAGGTTATGAAAAAATGATACCCCTGATAAAGGCCATATTTCTTGAACAGCCGATCCTTGTAGCTGAATTATTTGAGAAAGGTAAAATCTCGGGCGATTCATCCATAGTCTTGAAGTTAAAACAACTCCATTCAAATATCCAGACCCTCAGGACATACGGAGAGGATATCATCACTACATCAAAGGAGCTTGATGGTAAGGCCAGAGAGAGGGTTGAAAGAACAATATCAGTCTCTCAAAAGGCCATCCTTATCTTCTTCCCTCTTTTTCTCATAACAGGGATAGGCCTTCTTTTTCTTATAACAGGCAGCGTTATAAATAGATTGAGACTTCTTGCAACAGTGGTGGAAAGGACAGGAAGGGGTGAATTCACAAGACTCCCTCATGAAGATCTTTCTGATGAGGTAGGTATTCTTATAAAGAAGTTCGACGAGATGGAGGAAGAACTCCTGAAGAGGGAGGATGAGCTTAAGAAAAAGAATGAGGAACTCCTTCAGTCAAAGAAACTGGCAGCCCTCGGAACACTTGCAGCAGGTGTTGCCCATGAGCTGAATAACCCTCTTAATAATATCTACATCTCTGCACAGGTTCTAAAAAGAGAGACTACAAACATGCCTGATTTTGTCACAGAGACAGTGGATGATATAATGGCTCAATCCATTCGGGTAAAACATATTGTCTCAGACCTCCTTGAATTTGCAAGGGGAAGGGAACCTGACATGAGAGAGACAGACATTAAGGAGATCATCCTTGGTTCTTACAAATCTGTAAGCATCACAAGAAATACAGAGGGAATAAATTTTAATATAGATGCATCTGATGAGCCCATTATTGTAATGGCAGACCCAGCGCAGATGGAGAGGGTATTTATAAACCTTTTCAATAATGCCATTGATGCTATGGAAGGAAAGGGAAGGCTAAGTGTTACAATAACCAAAGGTGAGCAGGATATAGCGATAAAGGTTTCTGATACAGGCAAAGGCATACCATCAGAGTTGTTAGAAAAGGTCTTTGAACCTTTCTATACAACAAAGGACAGGGGCACGGGTCTTGGGCTTGCCATTGTTTATAATATCATCAAAAAACATGGCTGGGAGATATCGGTTGAAAGTAAGAGCAAAGGCACGACATTTATTATCACCTTACCAAAGAGGAGATTATGACATTTAAGATTCTCATAGCAGAAGATGAAGAGATAACACTCAAACACCTCCTCAATACCCTTAAAAGAGAGGGTTATGAAGTAACAGGTGCGAGGAATGGAAGAGAGGCCATTGAATTCCTCCAGAAGGAGAGGTTTGATGTGGTTATTACTGATATAAAGATGCCAGAGATGAGCGGTATGGAGGTCCTTGAAAAGGCAAAGGAGATCGACCCTGATACAGAGGTCCTGATTATTACAGGTTTTGGAAGTATCGGCTCTGCTGTGGAGGCAATGAAGAAGGGTGCCTATGATTATATAACAAAGCCCTTTGACCTTGATGAGTTGATTATAAAGGTGAGGAATATCCAGGAACGCAGGGTCTTGAGGAGGGAGAATATAGCCCTCAAGGCCTATTTTGCAATGAATAAGCGGGTCTCTGTTATTGCAAAGAGCAAGAGTATGCAGGACATCCTCCAGACTGTTGAGGATATTAAGGATTCGGATTGCAATGTGCTGATTACAGGTGAGACAGGTGTTGGCAAAAGCCTTATTGCAAAGATAATCCATTTTACAAGTAGAAGGCAGAATATGCCCTTTCTCTCCATAAACTGTGCAACCCTCACAGAGGAGCTCCTTGCAAGTGAGCTCTTTGGTCATGAAAGGGGTGCCTTTACAGGCGCAGTGAAGACAAAGCAGGGACTGGTGGAGATCGCTCATAAAGGGACACTCTTTCTTGATGAGATCTCTGAGATGACCACAAACCTTCAGGCAAAGCTCCTCAAGGTCATTGAAGATGGAGAGTTTTATAGGGTGGGTGGCACGAGGCCCATCAGGGTTGATGTAAGATTCATTGCTGCTACGAATCAGGATGTAAGGGCTGCTATCAGGGAGGGAAGATTCAGGGAAGACCTTTATTACAGGCTTAATGTAATGGAGATATTTATACCACCTCTCAGGGAAAGAAGGGAGGATATAGAACCGCTTGCCCATTATCTCCTGAAGAAACACCTTGCAGAGACGAACAAGAAGATCAAGGGTTTCAGTAAAGAGGCCATGGATATACTTATGAGTTACACCTTTCCTGGAAATGTGAGGGAACTTGAGAACATAATTGAGAGGGCCATAATACTTGAAAGGTCTGAGTTGATTACACCTGAAAGCCTTCCACAGACGCTGAGGATATTCCATATAGAGACCTTTGAGCCTGAAAAGATAAAACCATTGAATGAGATCACAAAGGAATATGCAGAAAGGGTCGTGGAGTTCTTTGGTGGCAATAAGTCAAAGGCAGCAGAGGCCCTCGGGATCTCAAGGACAAGCCTCTGGAGGATACTGAAGGGTGAAGGGGATGGAATGGTTGCATCTTGAATGTAAAGAACGAGTTTTAAAGTTGGAGCAACCCTGATTCAAATGCCTTTGCAATCGCATGCCCTTTGCTGACAGCATCAAGTTTTCGCATGATATTTTGAAGATGGAATTTTACTGTCCTTTCACTAATACCGAGGATTTTTGATATCTCCCAATTTGTCTTTCCTTCCTTAGCCCACTTTAATACTTCTATTTCTCTTAAGGAAAGCATTTTATTTCCGCTAAATTTCTGAGGCTCGGAGGAAAGCATCCCTTCTCTTCGTAACACCCTTATAAATGCCTGATGAATATGGGGCAGGACTATTTCCAGAGTTTTAGCAAATCTTGGCTCCAGCTTTTCAGGGGAGCGTCCAAAAGAGAAATGGGTAGCAAGTTGCATTTCAAGATCAGGAAAGCCATGAGAAATCCCTTCTTTTAAATTATAATCTTCACTCAAAGATTTCAGATATGGATTGGTCTGTTTTGGATATTTCTGATAGTAAATTGTACTCCATATCTGTGGCTTCCAAGTAGAAAGCCATTCTTTTATTAGAGGGTCATCAAAAATTAATTTATTTAAATAAATTTTCAGAAAATCCTCAGGATAATCAATAGTTATTATATTTTTCATTTTTAAGGAGGCATCTCCGACACAGCAGACAGAGACTTCATGGGGTATTATTTGACGTAGAGGAATCAGGATATCAAACTTCAGTTCCTCTTGAGATCCACAAAGAAGGCAATTCTCTATAATTGTCATTATCTTTACAAGTTCGCCTCTAGTTAAATCCTTCATTATACCCCCTGTCCAAATGGACAGTTGAATCTGGATTTTACTCTGTTATATTTTACCAGAGAATGCCTCAAGAAACATCAGGAAATAGGGTCGTCATTACAGGTATAGGTGCATTAACTCCAAAGGGAATAATAAAGATGAGTTTACTAAAGGTCTGTTTGAAGGTAAAGACGGAAAAAGAAGCGGAGGTACTATGCTTATAATGTTGAAGATCGCTATAAGGAATGTATTCAGAAATAAGCGTAGAACCATCATTACAGAACTGGCGATTATATTTGGAGTAATAACGATCATACTCGTGGGTGGCATACTGGAAGTTACTTTACAGGGTTTGAGGGAGCAGACAATCAGGACACAACTTGGCCATATCCAGATATATTCTAAGGGATATACATCAAAAGGCATGTCAAATCCATGTAAATACATCATTAAAGAGCCGCAGTTGATAGAAAGGATAATGGCTGATATTCCTCAGATTAAGACGGTAACTGAAAGGGTAGAATTCTCAGGGATAATAAGTAATGGAGAGGTATCAACTAACTTTGTAGCAATTGGAGTAACACCCCAAAAAGAGGCACTTGTGAGTAGCGGTCTTAATATTTTACATGGTAAAAATGTTGGCGAACTAACTCATGATGGTGCCTTGGTTGGGAAGGAGTTAGCAGAAGGTCTTGGCGTTAAGATAGGAGAGCCACTGACACTTCTGACAAATACAGTTCACGGGTCATTCAATGCTGTAGAGGTCATTGTGGAGGGCATTTTTCAATCTGGTTCTTCAGAATATGACAAAAGGGCACTTATAACCACTCTCAAAAAGGCTCAGACACTTCTTGACCTTGATGGAGTCACATCCATTATTGTGCTTCTTAATAAAACGGAAGAAACCAATATTATTGTAAGAGAATTACGAAATAGATTTACTAAGGCACAACTTTCAGTAGAACTCACAACATGGGAAAAACTGGCAACATACTATAAGCAGGTAAGAGGTATGTTTGATGGAATATTCGGCTCTGTAAAATTCATAATCGCCATAGTAGTGATACTTGGAATTGCTAATACAATGATTATGTCGGTGCTTGAAAGGACAGACGAAATAGGCACTCTCATGGCACTGGGTGGAGATAGAAGACACGTAATGGTGTTGTTCCTCTTAGAGGCATTATGCATCGGTTTAATAGGAGGGATAGCAGGGATTAGTTTAGGAAGCCTTGTTACAAAGGTGGTTGCTGTAATCGGGATTCCTGTCCCGCCGCCACCTGGCCAGAATGCAGGCTTTGTAATCAGACCTTTAATATTAAGCTCATCGGTAATTTTTGCATTCATCCTATCTGTAGTTTCCTCGCTCCTCTCTGGTATTTACCCGGCATACAAGGCATCTAAATTAAGGCCTGTAGATGCCCTCCGACATGTTTGAAAGGAGAGAAGAGTATGCGATTCATTTTTATTGCCTTTTTATTACTCACCCTGATAAATGTAGGAATAGCCATGGGAGCAGAACTTGATGCTAATCAGATTGTAATGGAGGCAGATAAGATAAGATTTCCTAAAGATTCCTTTGAGATCATGGCAGAACTGGTAACAAGAAAGGAATTAGGTGAAGAAGATGTGTTACACATGAAAATTTATAGCAAGGGACCGGAGAGGGTTCTGGCAGAATTTACCCACCCACCGAGAGAGAAAGGCAAGGCAATCTTACTTGTAGAAGATAACATGTGGATGTATCTTCCCGATTTAAAAAAGACGCTTAGGGTATCTCCAACGCAGCAATTGATGAATTCAAATTTTTCAAATGGAGATATACTCAGGATAGACTTTGCTGGAGATTATAACGCAAGGCTCATTGGTATGGAAAGATTAAATAACAACGAGGCATATTATTTGGAGCTTATTGCAAAAAAGAAAGAGGCAACATATCATAGGGTTCTCTACTGGATTCAAAAAGACAGTTTTATGCCTGTTAAAGCAGAATTTTATTCTCCCTCTGGCAGATTGCTGAAGACATTGAATTTTGTTGAATTTAAAGAGATGGCAGGCAGGCTGAGGCCAATAAAGATGGTAATGAGTAACCCTTTTAAAAAGGGTGAAACATCCACTATGGTCTTAAAAAAGATAGAGATTATAAAACTCCCTGATAGCAGATTTAATCCCAATTTTCTCGGTAGACAATGAGGGTTTTATTAATGAGCATTATCGTCTTATTGCCTGTATCTGATCTATTAGCATCCGAAGCAGAGTTTAAAACAAATGTGGATGTTAATTATTACTATTCACATCCAAGAGATTCGTATTTAAATCCAGATAACATCCTTTCCACTGATAGGAACCGATTAAATCTGAAGGCCGAGGCTTCAATGAAATATAGTATAAAACCGATGATGTTAAATGTCAGCCTAAGATATTTCTATAATCTTCCCTTTGCATTTCACAAAGAAAAGGCATTCCCAGATGAAAGAAATATCATTTTTCTTGATGAGGCAAGGCTTACCTGGGATGCAAGCGATAACGCCTCATTAACAATTGGCAGACAGAGGTTCTTCTGGGGGCCTGGCTTTATAAAAAATCCTATAAATGTTTTGAATCCTCCAACTGATTTCAGAAATTCCTATTTCCGCCTCGAAGAAAAGAGTGGCGTTACGGGAATTGCTGCTTCATTTTATTCTGAAAGCACAACTGTTACAGGAGTAATTATCCCGAATAAATTCAAGGAAAAATATTCTCAAGAGTATATCATTGGCAATGAAAGTACAAAAGATGCCATAGGAGCCTTAAAGGTTGATACAATTATGTTAAACACAGATACAAGTTTTCTATTAGCCATACAAGAAGGAGAGTCGCCAAAATACGGGGTAGCCCTTTCAAAGATTATTAAAGACATAGAGATACATGGGGAGATACTTATTCAAAAAGGTAGCAGGCGAAAATATATAAATCCTCAAACTATTGTTGAAGAGAGATACAAGGACTCAAACCGCCTATTTGGAAATTATCTCATTGGACTTAGATACAGAACTCCTTCAGGACATGATTTCTTGCTTGAATATTACAGAAATGATAGTGGATATAACGATAAAGAGACTGATGAATTCATTAATTGCATCAAAGACCAAAGATTTATTGGAATAGGTAATAGTATTTTCTGGCAAGAGACTCTTAGAAAGAACTATCTATTTTTTAGAATCGGACTTTCGGATATATTGCCAAAAATTTCCATTGAATTTCTCTCAATCTACAACATGGATGACAAAGGTTATCTGATGGGTTCAGGATTAGAATATAGGGTTTCTGAAAAGATTAAGGCGTATATAAATGGCCGGTATTTAAATGGAAGCAAAGAAAGCGAGTTTGGAATGATTCCTAATAAATATACCATATCTTCAGGGATAAAGGTATCTTTACTTTGAGGGAGGAGTGATGATTGTTGTTAGAGGACTGACAAAGAATTATTACCTCGGAAAGATTACAGTAAATGCCTTGAGAGGAGTAGATATCACACTAAATAAGGGGGATTTTATAGTTGTAGCTGGACCTTCAGGAAGTGGTAAAACAACCTTGCTGAATATCCTTGGTGGTCTTGATAGGCCTGATTCAGGTGAAGTAATAGTTGATGGACAGGATATTACAAAACTTGATGAAAGGGAGTTAGGTTTTTATAGAAAGAGAAAGGTAGGATTCATCTTCCAATCCTTTAACTTACTTCCTATATTAAATGTCTACGAAAATATCGATTATGCTTTATTCTTAAAAGGTGAAACAAAGAATACGAGAAAAAAGATTTTGAAAATCCTTGACGCAGTGGGTTTGTCAGAATACCAGAATCATAAGCCAAATGAATTAAGTGGTGGACAGAGGCAGAGGGTAGCAATAGCGAGGGCATTAATCGCAAGACCTGAGATAGTTATTGCAGATGAACCAACTGCCAATCTTGATTCTATGACAGGGAATTCCATCATAGACCTGATGCTCGAATTCAATCGGAATAACGGGACGACCTTCGTAATTGCAACACATGACCCAATGGTTATGAGACACACGGATAAGATAATAAATATGAATGATGGAAGGATTGTTAATAATTTTAGCACGGAGGGTTAAGCATGATAATTTTTCCCATAATAATGCTCCTTTTTATTTTCTTCCCGATAGGTGTGGAAAGTGGTCAATCAATTGCACTCAATACTAAGGCACCAGATTTTTCATTAAAAGACCAATATGATAGAACCTTTAATTTACGAGAGTTTGAGGGACAGGTAGTTGTGCTAATAGCAAGTGATAAAGAGGGTTCAGCACAAAATCATCTGTGGGGTAGAAAAATCAGAGAGAGATATGGGAATAAAATAATAATCATCGGCATGGCGGACCTTAGAAGCGTTCCGTTTTTTCTGAAAAATAAAATAAAAGAGGATTTCAAAAAGGATGACAACAGTATCTTGCTTGATTGGAGTGGTAAAGTCTTTGATGCCTACGAGTTGGCTAAAAAAGTTTCAAACATTATCGTTATTGATAAAAAGGGTTATGTAAGATTTACATATTCAGGAAGTGCAACTAAAGAGGCAGTAAATTGTCTTTTTGAAGCGATAGATGACTTATCCAGTTCTTTAGAATAAAGAGAAGAGATTATAGAATGATTTTTTGGTGGCAATAAGTCAAAGGCAGCAGAGGCCCTCGGTATCTCAAGGACAAGCCTCTGGAGGATACTGAAGGGTGAAGGGGATGGAGGGGTCGAAGAATTCAGTTAGTCCCTATCTCTTCGGATCTTTCTTATTGAATTTCTATGGTATAATTAAGCCTGAATGTAGTCGAGGATATTATCGAGGATGGTAAAGAATATTCTTAAAAAGGCGGACTCTTTCAATGATTAAAGACTCAGCCCTGTTAAGAACAATTGAAGAGTCTTTTATGAGAAAGGAAGGACCACTACCCTTTGAAAGGGCGGTGAATATATTTACATCCCTCTGGATTGAAGCAAGAGACCTTGGTATCCTCCCATTAAAAGACCCTTTTGAAGGAATAGATGTGGATATAAGGATAGCAAAGATATTAAATTCATGTTTGAAGAACTCCTCTCAAGATTAGGAAGGTCTTTAGAAGATAAAGAAATACCATACATGATCATAGGTGGTCAGGCTGTACTGCTCTATGGTGAGCCGAGACTTACAAGAGATATTGATATTACACTTGGAATTAGTACAGACCGCCTCAAGGATATAATTCAGATAATCGAGGACATACCATTAAAGATTTTGCCTGAGGATGTATATGAGTTCGTTGGTAAGACCATGGTCTTACCCGCCTTTCATGAGGATACAGGTATAAGGGTTGATTTTATATTCTCCTTTACACCTTATGAGCAGGAGGCAATTCAACGGGCACGAGTGGTATTAATTAAAGGCACGGATGTTAAATTTGCCAGTCCTGAAGATGTAATTATCCATAAGATATTTGCAGGCAGACCAAGGGATATCGAGGATGTAAGGGGTATTATTCTGAAAAATCCTAAATTAGATTTAAGGTATATTGAAGGATGGTTAAAAGAATTTGAGAATTCTGTAGAAGGTGGAGACTTCCTTCAAGTCTTTAAAGAGATATTAAAGAATGTAAAAGGATGAGTCCTTACTCCTTGATGACATACTTTTTCAATAATTTAAAACAGACCTTTTCGAGTTTGTTGCACATAGAGGTTGACTGCTGGAAAGGATTTGGACAGCGGAAGAACCATTATTATTACAACCCATGATACATCCCAGGCCACGAGATTGAGCAATAATATATATTGTGCATGAGAGATGGGAAGATTGTAAGACCGGACTGAAGATGCATAAACCGCTCCCTTTCTTTGTATAAATTAAGGGCAAATGATTATTCGCTCCTTCTGTTCAGGACTGTTCAAACCTGAAACATAAAGATTATCCCTTTCTTTCTAAAAATCCTTAAAAATCAATCAATTTCAATATGGCATTCCTTTTGCGTTTATATCTTCAAATGCCTAAGAGCGGGATAATGCTTGTTGTGTATCACGACGAGGAGTGGGAAGATGGACTTTCTTATAC
>JBKBUA010000067.1:0-2012 GCA_046290845.1 Thermodesulfovibrionales bacterium | reverse complement strand
GTGTTGGAGGCGGCTTTCTCATGACGCCACTTTTGATGATGTTTGGCATATCGCCTGTTGTTGCAGCAGCAACAGATGCTAACCAGATAGTTGCCGCATCCACATCTGGAACCTATGCCCACTGGAGGATGGGCAATGTAGATTTCAAGATGGGCTTTCATCTACTTATAGGAAGCTTTATAGGTGGACTTGTAGGAGTTCAGCTCATCAAGATTCTGAGGGCAATGGGAAATGCTGACTTTGTAATAAAGATGACTTATATCGTAATGCTCGGCATCGTTGGAACATATATGTTTTTCGAGAGCCTCTCTGCCCTGAGAAAAAAAGGGAAGATAGAAACAGTAAAGGAGAAAAAGGAATCAGCGATTGGAAGATTCTTAAGGTCATTACCCTTTCAGACACATTATGAAAAATCAGGCGTGAGTCATTCAATAATTGTGCCGCTCTCTCTCGGCGGTTTTGTGGGGATACTTGCTGCAATAATGGGGGTTGGAGGCGGATTCTTAATGGTTCCTGTTATGGTTTATATGCTCAGGATGCCTATGCATGTTGTTGTTGGAACGAGTTTATTTCAGATCCTCTTTACCTGTATAGAGGTCACATTTTTGCAGGCCTATACAAACCATGCTGTTGATTTTATCCTTGCTGTGCTATTACTCCTCGGTTCAACCATTGGTGCACAGATTGGAGCAGCCTTTGGAAAGAAATTAAGGGGTGAACAGCTAAGAATACTCCTTGCCTCTATAGTCCTGGCTGTAACGATAAAGATTATCCTTGAACTCACTCTTACTCCCTCATTATTAATAGCACAGGCAGGAGGACACTAAATGGCTGAGTTTAAAGTTCAAGGTTTAAAGTTTAAAGTTGTTGCATTTATTATTTTTGAATTTTTAGTTTTAAATTTTGCACCATCACGGTCATCTGCAGAGCTTACCATTAAGGCAAATCATGACCATATAAAGGTAGACTTTTTCTATCATGGCGACGAGGTGACAGTAAGCGGAACATCAGACCCTGGTGTTGACATAATCGTAAAGATCGCATCACCTGAATCTCATCAGGTATTTAAAAAGAAGGGTAAGATGGCTGGACTTCTCTGGATGAATGTGGGAACTCTCAATTTTGAGAATGTCCCGAACCTCTATTTCCTTCACAGCACAAAGAGGATTGAGGACATTTTGAGTTTTGAAGAGATGGATAAAGAGATTATAGGTTACGATGCACTGATGAGACATACAGAGATTAAGCCTATTTCTGCCGAAGGTGATAAGGAGAGGTGGTTCAAGGAGTTTTTGAGGTTTAAGGAGGCATCAAGGATATATAATGTTATGAGTGGTGATGTCATAGTTAATGAAAAGGGTAATAAACAGGACTATTATATAAAACTTCCCTGGCCCTATCAGGCACAACCAGGAAAATACACCGTTACCGTATATGCAGTTAAGGATAAGAGGGTTGCAGAAAAGGCGAGTACCACTGTTAATGTCGAACAGGTTGGCATTGTAAAGACCCTTGCACAGATGGCAAAAGAAAATGGTGCACTCTATGGCATTATATCTATTATTGTTGCCATAGCAGCAGGCTTTGGTGTTGGAATGATATTCAGGAAGGGAGGGGCACATTAGTGCGACAGTGCTACAGTACGATAGTAAAAGGACTGAATTAGTGAATTAGCTGTCGCTCTATCGCACAGTCGCACTTGTAAAAGGAGATCGAATATGTATAACAAAATACTTGTAGCCTTTGATGGTTCGGAATTTAGCAGGGCAGCACTCGTTGAGTCCTCAAACTGGATAAAGAGGCATGGTGGAAGGATCATAATGGTTCATGCTGTCTATTTTGATGAAGAGGAATTCACGATAGCGCCTGAGCAGAGGGAGAAGAGATTTGAACTTGGCAAAAAGGTCTGCTACCAGACAAGGGAGACTGTATCCGCTGAATTTGGCATTGATGTGGAATCCCTCGTATGCGAGGGGGAACCTCCTGATGTGATAGTTGATATCGCTCGGGAG
>JBKBUA010000066.1:0-11596 GCA_046290845.1 Thermodesulfovibrionales bacterium | reverse complement strand
GCACATTTGAAGGACATAGAGAGATTATCAGGCGTATTCGGACAGTTACGGCAGCCGGATGAAATTGAATCTATCAGGCT
The DNA here is from genome assembly GCA_046290845.1 of Thermodesulfovibrionales bacterium. Lineage (GTDB taxonomy): Bacteria > Nitrospirota > Thermodesulfovibrionia > Thermodesulfovibrionales > UBA9159 > JBBIPQ01. The sequence continues at coordinate 11,516 of JBKBUA010000066.1, read as the reverse complement.
AATAAACCTATGAAAGGAGGAAGTTGACATGAACGGATTATTTCAAGGGGCATGGAAAATAGGGACGATTATGGGGATACCAGTTAGAGTGCATTTTACATGGTTTATTGTTTTTGGTCTGATAACATGGTCGCTCTCAACTTTTTATTTTCCAAAGGTAGCGCCTGATCTGCCCATAGCTTCTTACTGGATCAAAGGAGTTTTGGCATCGCTGATGCTTTTTGGCTCTGTTGCCTTCCATGAGCTCGCCCATTCTATTGTGGCAAAGAAATACAAAATCTCCATAGAAAGTATTACACTCTTCATTTTCGGAGGTGTTGCCCAGATGAGAGGAGAGCCGCCTCACCCAAAGGCTGAGTTCAGGATAGCCATTGCAGGTCCGCTTTCAAGCTTTTTCCTCTCGTTCTTTTTTTTCTTCCTCACTTTAAATACAACAGGCGGCATGAAATCGCTCTTTGCCTATCTTGCACAAATAAACCTGATTATCGGAATCTTTAATCTTATCCCCGGATTCCCCATGGACGGGGGAAGGGTTCTTCGGTCCTACTTATGGGTGAAAAAGAGCAACTTTTTCTACGCAACCCAAAAAGCCTCGAACGTAGGCCGGAATATAGCCCTTTTCTTCATCTTTTTCGGAATATTCTCTTTATTTACTAGGATACCCGGCGGGTTATGGCTGATACTTATTGGTTGGTTCCTATATACGGCAGCTCAGGCAAGCTATCAGCAATCGATTCTTCAGGAATCCCTGTCTGGCGTTAAGGTGAGAGACATAATGGTGACCGATTTGATCACAGTGAGCCCTTCCCTTTCCCTTAAGGAAATCGTGGATGGCTACTTTTTGAGGTACGGTTACGGAGGGTTCCCTGTTGTCGAGGACGGAAAGTACCTGGGGATGATAACCCTTAAAGAAATAAAAGGTGTCCCCAAAAACGCTTTTGAAGACACAAAGGTTAAGGAAGTTTATTTGAAACATAAAAAACAATGGGAAATATCCACAGAAGATGAGGTAATAAAGGCCCTTGAAAAGATGATAGCAGAAGACACTGGCAGACTCGTTGTAGTACATGGTAGCGGAATCGCCGGTTTGATTACGCGAAACGGCATTGCTAGGTATGTGCAGATCAGGGGCAAATGACATCAGGAGGTTACTATGAAGACGGCCAAATTAATAGGCATACTGGTTTTAGTGATCGTTCTCGGGATAGTGTTTATTCAAAATCGTGAGCCAGTACGGACACACTTTCTTTTCATTACGATAGAGATGCCTCATATCCTACTCCTGCTACTTACAGCAGGCGGAGGTTTCGCTCTCGGCCTGCTGGTCGCTTTATTCACCCGGTCTAAAAAGGGGGAGCAGAAATGATCTGGGAAGTGGGTGTTCGGTGTGAAGTTATTTTATCATGAGGGGTAGGATGGGACAAACGCGGAATATGCTGCCATACCCCTTTTGGACATGCGTTCAAAGATTGTCATGTCTATAGGAAGCTTAGGATAGGGGAAAGATGCCTTCTATAGAATATATGCTGGCAGGGGCAGCAATACTTTTGCTCCTGAGTATAATAGCGAGTAAGGCTTCTGATATACTTGGAATTCCTGCCCTTCTCATATTTCTTGTTGTGGGAATGCTTGCTGGTTCTGACGGCCCTGGAGGAATACATTTCGATGACCCATTTATTGCACAGTTTATTGGAGTAATCGCCCTGTCTTATATACTTTTTGCAGGAGGGCTTGACACTAACTGGGCGAGCGTAAGGCCTGTTTTTTGGAGTTCGATAGCGCTTTCAACATTCGGCGTGTTCATTGCAGCGTTGCTGGTTGGCTGGTTTGCAATGTATGTTTTAGGTTTTTCGTTACTTGAGGGACTTCTGCTCGGCGCCATAATATCGTCAACCGATGCCGCAGCAGTGTTTTCTGTGCTACGGTCAAAGCGTGTCAGTTTAAGAGGAAATTTAAAGCCTCTTCTGGAGCTTGAGTCCGGCAGCAATGACCCTATGGCTGTCCTGCTCACTGTCGGATTCATCCGTCTCCTGCTTAATCCGGGGGATTCAGTTCTTGACTTGATTCCGATGTTTATAAAACAAATGTTGCTCGGAGCTCTTATGGGTTACTTTATGGGCCATGGAATGGCATATCTTATTAACAAGCTAAAACTGGGGTATGAAGGACTCTATCCTGTATTGAGCCTGTCTTTAGTACTTCTAACTTATGGAGCTACAGTCACAGCTGGAGGAAATGGCTTTCTCGCAGTGTATATCGCAGGATTAGTTTTGGGTAATCGTAATTTTATCCATAAGAAAAGCCTCATGAGGTTTCACGACGGTCTTGCCTGGCTGATGCAGATTTCCATGTTTTTGGTGCTGGGGCTTCTCGTTTTCCCTTCTCGTCTTGTCCATGTCATTGGAACAGGTCTTGCGGTTTCCTTGTTCTTAATGTTAGTGGCTCGTCCTGCTGGAGTTTTTTTAAGTACTGTCTTTTCAGATATGGCCATCAGAGAAAAGACTATGGTCTCGTGGGTTGGATTGCGGGGTGCGGTTCCAATTATCCTCGCTACATTTCCACTCATTGCCGGCATTCCAAAGGCGGACATGATATTTAATATGGTCTTCTTTATCGTGTTGAGTTCTGCGTTGCTTCAGGGGACAACAATCCCTGTAGTTGCTAAATGGCTCGGGGTAGATGCTCCGATTCCTGTAAAACCAATGTATCCTCTTGAGTGTGAATCAACAGTAAAGATGAAATGTGATTTAACAGAAATCGTGGTCCGCTAACTTTGCTTAACAGATTCTATTTCATTGTGATCTTATTCCTCACAATACTATTCGGTTATTTGAGCTACCTGGTAATAAAGCCATTTCTGGTTCCGATAGCATGGGCTGTCGTAATTGCTGTTCTCTTTTATCCCCTTTATGGCTTAATACTCGGATATATCAAATGGCGGTCTGTTTCGGCCATGATCGTCCTTTGTATAATACTATTGTTTATTATCGGCCCCATATCATACCTTTCAACTGTGCTTATACAGGAATTGAAAGGCCTAATGGATTTTGCAGAAGCAGAAAAGAGACAGGCCATAAAGAATATTACAGGGCATCCTGTTGTTCATGCAATTATAGAGAAGATAATATCCCTATTTGGCATTACAGAAGATGAATTGAATAAAGCTGTAATGGATAAAATAAAGCTACTGGGTAAAGAGATGATCGATGGAATCGTAAAAAAGATTAAAGACGTAATTACGGGAATTTTCAACTTTCTTTTTATGCTACTGACAATATTTTTTCTGCTCAGGGACGGACCTGGTTTCCTAAAAAAAATCCGGCACTATATGCCTTTTCCCGAAGAACACAAAGACAGTTTGGTCAAACAGATACAGGACATAGTTATATCAACAATGTATGGCGGTGTTGTTGTGGCGCTTGTTCAGGGCGCTATGGGAGGATTTGCATTTATGATTGTAGGCATCTCATCGCCTGTCATCTGGGGACTTGCTATGGCAATAGCTTCTTTTCTGCCCGTTATCGGTCCTTTTATCATATGGATGCCTGCCTCCGTCTATTTGATTGTTGAAGGCGAACTGTTGAAAGGCATAGCTCTTGTTCTTATGGGTGCGCTGGGGATCAGCGTTATAGATAATATTCTAAGGCCCGTTATAATCGGCAGCAGGACTAAGATGCATTTTCTTGCCCTTTTCTTTAGTGTTATGGGAGGGATAAAGATTTTTGGACTGATAGGTTTTGTATTGGGGCCGCTGGTTCTGGCGATGTTTGTATCGGTTATTGAAATATTTAGGACAACGGAGGAAAGTGGTAAAGCCTGAACTATCTCAACACAAACTCATGTCCGCACTTTTTGCAGCGAACGGTGTCTCCTTTTTTCTTGCCTTTGAAATGCTGGGCCTTTTTGCATCTCGGGCATCTCCTGTAATAACTAAAAATTGATAATAAGATCGGGCAGTAATAAAGCATAATCTATGTTACCATAAAAATATGGAATTGTAATTTCTGAAATCACTGGTCATTCGAAATAGATGGTTTAAGCATATTTATATCTCCTGAGTTTCTTCTCATAGGCAATGGATAGTTCTTCTAATAACCTCTCAACGTTGGTGAGTTTATCGAATTAGTGGTGAGTCTGTCGATTAACTCACAACATTGTCTAAACCTTCTGTCCTGCAAGTATGCATTATCCTCACAGCAGGAACCACCTGTTTGTGATCAATATCTCCTTGAAATCTCCTTACCCTTCATGCCTTGTCTTTAATTTCTCTGATTTATCGATAAGGGACTGCCTGGTCTTTTCTCTGAAGGTCTCTAATCTCTCAGCTATCTCAGGATATTTAATAGAAAGGATAGAGCAGGCGAGATAGGCTGCATTCTTTGCACCATCTATTGCTACTGTTGCAACAGGAACACCTGGAGGCATCTGGACAGTAGAATAAAGGGCGTCAAGACCATTCAATGCACCTGATTTAACAGGCACGCCTATAACAGGAAGGGTCGTATGGGCTGCGATTACACCAGCAAGATGGGCAGCCATTCCTGCACCCGCGATAATCACCTCTATGCCACGTTGCCGCGCCGTCTTAGCATATTCAGCGGTCTTATCTGGCAACCTGTGAGCGGAACTTATTTCCATCTCAAAGGGGACACCCATATCCTTCAGTACCTCTGCCGCCTTCTCCATAACAGGCAGGTCACTATCACTTCCCATAAGAATCCCTACAAGTGGTTTCTTCATACTCACCTCAAATTAAGATAATTTTTGAAAACATTATATTAACGACAATATTATGCACTTCGTTCTGATGTTTTTAAAACATGAATTCTATGTTAATATAATAATTATCCTATTTCAAGGTTTTTTAATCACTGAACTGCTGACAGTGCGGGTTCTGAACCTACCTGTTAGCAAATTTTTAATTCAAAAATCGAGGAGGCAAAATGAAAGAGGTCTCAATGAAGGTTGAGGGCATGAGCTGTCAGCACTGTGTTATGAGGGTGAAAAAGGCGGTTGACAGTCTCGATGGAATTATCAGTTCCGATGTTCAGATAGGTCTCGTTAAGGTAAGATTTGATGAAAATAAGATCGATCTTGATATTATAAGAAAGGCTATATCAGGGGCGGGCTATAGGGTCGTTGATTAAGCCCTGATAACGCCATCTGTCTTTTCACAGATATATTTTATAAGCTCTTTGTGAACAGATTCTATTTCGGTATCAGTCAGTGTCCTGTCCTTTGCCCTATACCTTATGCTGAAGGCAAGGCTTTTCTTACCTTCAGGGATATGAGCCCCTTTATAATAGTCAAAGAGCGAGATTTCCTCGATTAAATCTGATGCAAAACCTTTTAAATCAGATATAACCGATATAGCAGGTATAGATTCATCTAACACTAAGGCTATATCCCTCTCAACATATGGATACCTCGGAATAGGTGAATACGTTATAGCCTCTGGTATCAGAGAGATCAGTGAATCCAGGTCAATTTCAGAGATGAATATATCAGGCCTTGTCTTTATATCGAGTTTATCCGCCACATCGGGATGTAAGAGTCCGAAATAGCCGATCTTGCCTTTATCTGTTAAAATATCTGCTGATTGGCCGGGATGCAGGAAGGGTTCGGAGGAACGTTCAAAGGTGACATCTATCCTTAATTCGTTCAATATATGCTCAATAAACCCCTTGAAGAGATAAAATCCGGGCGTTTCCTCCTTCCAGAGTTCGGGCAATTTAGTACGAAAATAGACCATTCCAAAATAATGTCTCTCTGTGGGTAAAGTCCTTTCTGAAGAAGATATTGGCTCCTGTATAAAGACCCTGGAAATCTCAAATAGCCTCACATCCCGATTGCCCATGGAGAGATTGAAAAGGAGATTCCTCATAAGGGAAGGCAATAAGGTTGTTCTGAGATGCGAATCCTCTATCCTTAAAGGATTCCTGATCCTGACGGCCCTTCTTCTCATATCATCATGAGGTATACCCATCATATCGAGATCACCGAGGTTCAAGAAACTATAATTAATAGCCTCCATAAATCCCATCTTCCTTATTGAATCCCTGAGATTTGAGATAATATCATGCCTTCTCGATGCCCTTTCCCTCGTCACAGGAATTCGAGGCACTGTGACAGGTATACGGTCATATCCATAAAATCTTGCTATCTCCTCAATGATATCGATCTCTGTTCTTATATCGTTTCTGTAAGAAGGAGGGAAAACCATAAGATAATCCCTTTCAGGTCTCACATCCATACCGAGTTTTCTCAGTATATGAACCATCTCATCATCGCTGACCCTGACACCTATAATCTTTCTGACCCTTTCATTCCTGACTTTAATAGGATCTATCTCTAATGGAACTGGATATTCATCAACCCTCTCAGAGACCTCACCACCTGCGAGTTCACGAATAAGATAAGCTGCTCTGTCAAGGGCATAAATAAGAGATTCTTTATCGGTTCCCCTCTCAAACCTATAAGAGGACTCTGTCTTAAGCCCGAGATTCTTCGATGTCCTCCTTATCGAGACAGGCAGGAAGTATGCGCTCTCAAGGAATACATTTACTGTCCCGTCAGTCACCTCAGAATTCTGGCCACCCATTACCCCTGCCACTGCGATAGGTTCCTCCGAATCCCATATAAGGAGAGAATCCTCTGAAAGGCTCCTTTCAATACCGTCTATTGTCTTAATTGACCTACCCTTCCCTGCCTTTCCAACCCTGATCGTCTTTCCTTTGAGCCTATCCATATCAAAGGCATGGAGGGGATGTCCCATCTCCAGGAGGACATAATTAGTCACATCTACCACATTGTTTATAGACCTCATACCTGATCTTTCAAGCCTTCTCCTCATCCATTCAGGAGACTCAGCTATCCTCACTCCCTTGATCGCTCTGCCGGCATATCTGTGGCAAAGGTCAGGATCGAGTATTTGTACTCTCACATCGCATCCCTTAATCTCACCTTTAACCTGAAATTCTGGCATTCTTACAGGGACATCGAGGAGCGCAGAAACCTCTCTTGCTATACCGAGGATACTCAGGCAGTCAGACCTGTTGGGTGTGACATTTACTTCAAAGACAGTGTCTCCGTCGATAGACTCTACACCTTCTACCTCAAGGCCTATCATTGTAAGCCTTTGATTCAGTTCATCTACAGTCAGGCTAAAATCTACTAATTCCTTTAACCATTCAAGAGATAGACGCATGTCAAAATTGCCTCAGAAACCTGATGTCATTTTCAAAAAACATCCTAATGTCCTCAATAGAATATTTAAGCATTGTAAGTCTCTCCACACCCATGCCAAAGGCAAAGCCTGTATAAAGCTCGGGATCATAACCAGCCATCTCAAAGACCCTCGGGTTGACCATTCCAGCGCCGAGGACTTCAAGCCATCCTGTACCTTTACAAACCCTGCAACCTGTCCCTGAACAGAGGATGCATCCTATATCGATCTCAACGCTTGGCTCAGTAAAAGGGAAATAACTGGGCCTGAATCTGACAGGCGTATCAGGGCTAAAGAGTTTCTGGATAAAGACCTCGAGTATTCCTTTAAGATCACTGAAGGCTATATCAGTGTCTACCATTAAACCCTCTACCTGATGAAACATAGGTGTGTGGGAAATGTCGGCATCACACCTGTAGACCTTGCCAGGTGCGATAAACTTAAGGGGAGGCTTTTTCCTCTCCATCACCCTTACCTGAACAGGCGATGTATGAGTCCTCAGTATTACTTCCTCTGATATGTAGAATGTGTCCTGCATATCCCTGGCAGGATGGTCCTTTGGTATATTCAGAGCCTCAAAGTTATAGTAGTCAAGTTCTACCTCAGGCCCCACCTCAACATCAAACCCCATACCTGTGAATATCTCGATAATATCTCCCATCACCTGGGTTATAGGGTGTAATCTTCCAGGGGGGACATACTTGCCTGGAAGGGTTATATCAATATATTCCCTGGCTATTTTTCTTTTACGCTCTTCAGTTCTTAGAAAGGCCTCTCGCTTCTCTATCTCCTCTTCCATGAATCGCTTACATTCATTTATCTGCTGACCGAAGGTAGGCCTTTCCTCGGGAGGAAGTTGTGAAAGAGACTTTAGTTTCAGAGAGAGGATTCCCTTTTTACCGAGATATTTTATCCTCAGGTTATTAATATCTTGTGAAGAACAGGCCCCTGCCAGTTCTTCAATAAAAGACCTTTTTATATCCTCAATCTCTGCTATCATGATTTAAAGAGGTTGGCAAGGCTGCAGGCTTTCAAGTTCAGAGGTCAGGCTACCGCCAGCAGCCTTTTACCTATCTACGACGCAAGTTGTTTTTTGACGGTATCCGTTATCTGACCAAAGGCCTGCGGGTCATTATAGGCAATGTAAGCGAGGGCCTTTCTATCAAGACCAATCTTTGCCTTTTTAATACCTGACATGAACTGGCTATAGGTAAGTCCAAGTGCTCTTGCAGCAGCGTTAATTCTTGCTATCCATAGTGATCTGAACTCTCTCTTCTTTGCCCTCCTGTCCCTGTAAGAATGCCTAAGGGCCTTATCAACAGACTCTGTAGCTATCCTGTAAAGTTTGCTCTTGGCACCATAATAACCTTTCGCCTTTTCGAGGATCTTCTTTCTCCTCCTTCGTGTTTTAAAACCACCTTTTGCTCTCGGCATTTATATCTTCCTCCTTTTAACAGATTTTCGTGACCTATATTAGCTCATAAATCTGTAATCCGTGATCAGTGTATAAGTTAAAAAACTAATTACCCCTCACTCATCACTCATAAATACGGCAACAAACTCTTTATATTCCTGTATTCAGTCTCATTCACGAGAGAACTCTTTCTGAGTGCCCTCATCCTCTTCGAGGGCTTTCCTGTAAGAATATGTCTCCTGTTTGCCCTGTTTCTCTTTATCTTTCCTGTACCTGTAATCTTAAATCTCTTTGCTGCTCCCCTGTGTGTTTTGAGCTTTGGCATCCTATTCCTCCTTTCATCGTGAGCCTGTCGAACCGACATCGTGAGCCCGTCGAACGACCATCATTTGCTCGATGGCGCTATCACCATGGTTATATGGTTTCCCTCAAGCGTCGGTGACTGTTCTATACTATATTTTCCAGTTATCAATTCTGTCAACTTCTCAAAAACCTTCATCCCGAGATCAGGTCTTACCCTCTCCCTTCCTCTAAAGAACATCGTGACCTTTGCCTTGTTTCCATCATCGAGAAACCGCCTGATATTTTTAGCCTTCAATTCAAGGTCGTGCAGGTCAATCTGTGGCCTTATCTTTATTTCCTTAACCTCGATAGTTTTCCTCACCGTATGTTTTTTGCTAAGCTGATATTTATATTTTCCAAAGTCCATTATCTTACATACCGGTGGTTCTGCGTTAGGAGCAACCTCCACAAGGTCAAGTCCCCTGTCCTCAGCCAATCTCAAGGCCTCTTTAACAGACATTACCCCGAGTTGTTTACCGTCAGTATCAATAAGCCTGACACTGTTAACCCTTATCTTTTCGTTAATTCTTATATCCTTGCCAATTTCCTTACCTATATTATCACCTCCTGGTCTTTATCTCTTCCTTTAAGTGCCTAATGAATTCCTCCTCTGTGAGAGGACTCATAGCATCTCCTTTTAGTCTCCTTATTGAAAGCCTGCCCTCAGATATTTCCTTATCACCTATTATAATAGAGAATGGAATTTTTCTGATAGTGGCCTCTCTTATTTTATGGCCTATCTTTTCATTATCTGCATTTAATTCTACCCTTATACCCTCTGCCTTGAGTCTTGAGGCTATCGCTTTAGCATAATCAACATGCCTTTCCGCAATCGTAAGTACAGCGACCTGGACAGGCGAAAGCCACAACGGGAAAGCACCGGCGTAGTGTTCAATAAGTATACCAAAAAATCTCTCTAAGGATCCCATTAGGGCCCTGTGAATCATTATAGGCCTGTGCTCCTTACCATCGCTACCCCTGTATGTAACATCAAACCTCTCGGGATTATTGAAATCTACCTGAATAGTGCTACATTGCCAAGCCCTTCTAAGGGAATCCCTCACCTTAATATCAATCTTGGGTCCATAAAATACACCCTCACCTGGGTCGATGTTATAGGATAGGCCCTTTATATCGAGGGCTTTCTTTAACGCCTCTGTTGATCTCTCCCAGTTTTCAAGGGTACCGACAAATTTCTCAGGTCTTGTTGATAGATATATGTCATAGTCATCAAAGCCAAAGGTGCGAAGTATAAAAAGCGTAAAGTCCAATACCCTTAAGATCTCATCCTCTATCTGGTCTTCCCTGCAGAAGATGTGGGCATCATCCTGAGTAAACCCCCTCACCCTCAGCAAACCATGGAGGACACCTGATCTCTCGAATCTGTAAACAGTTCCCAACTCAGCATATCTTATTGGCATATCTCTGTAGCTCCTCAGAGAACTCTTGTAAACCTGAATATGGAAAGGGCAATTCATTGGTTTCAGTTCATACTCGACCCCCTCTACCTCCATGGGAGAATACATGTTCTCCCTGTAAAAGTCCCAGTGTCCGCTCCTCTTCCAGAGATTCAGTTTCGCAATATGGGGTGTATAAAGGATATTATAATCCGCCTTCAGGTGTTCATCCCTCCAGAAATCTTCTATCGTTTTTCTGATTAATGCCCCTTTCGGATGCCATAAGATGAGACCTGCCCCTATCTCGTCATTCATGCTGAATAGATCGAGTTCCTTGCCGAGTCTCCTGTGATCCCTCTTTTTGACCTCCTCAAGAAAGGTAAGGTATTCCCTGAGGTCCTTTTCATTAGTAAAGGATGTACCATAAATCCTCTGTAACATCCTGTTTCTCTCGTCACCCCTCCAGTATGCACCTGCTATACTGAGGAGCTTAAAGCACTTTATCATACCTGTTGATGGTATGTGAGGCCCTCGGCAGAGGTCAAAGAAATTGTCCTCCTCATAGATAGAGACCGTATCATCTGTTATCTCGTTAAGGAGCTCAATCTTATAATCCTCTCCTGCCTTTCTGAATAATTCCACGGCCTCTTTTCTGGAGATGGTTCTTCTCTTAAAGGCAGAATCCTTTTTTATAATCTCCTGCATTTTATTTTCAATCCTCTCGAGGTCTTCAGGTGTCAATGCTCGCGGCAGGTCAAAGTCGTAATAAAAACCATCCTCTGTAGCAGGGCCGATAGCGAGCTTTGCCTCTGGAAAGAGTTCTTTTACGGCATGTGCCATTATATGGGAGGTGCTGTGGCGGTAGATCTCTTTTCCCTCTTTTGATTCGAATGTAACCGCCTCAATCTCTGTCTCTGGGTCGAGGTTATCGATCATGTTCAGATCAAACAGAAATCCTCCTTCTCTGATGGCAAGGACACCTTCTTCTCTCAATCTCGCCTTTGCCTCCTCAGGCTTCAATGAAAAGATATCACCTCTAATCTTGACCTTAATATGTCCCTCCTGAAAAAAGTGTCCACTATCATACACAATTTATAAACTGGATTTCAACAGTAGGCCCAAACAACTCTTGCCTGCG
>JBKBUA010000065.1:0-11892 GCA_046290845.1 Thermodesulfovibrionales bacterium | reverse complement strand
AAGGATCCCTGTAAAGATATTGCTCGAGAAGGATATGGACACCAGACATATATTGCGGGTTGGGATGTCTGTAGTGCCGACAGTGATTGTGGAAAAGTGAACAGGTGGCTTGTTGCATTAACCTTGGTGTTGCCTTTGTTACCACTATACCTTAATGTTGTAAAAATATGAGGCAGGCACAATTCAAAACATCCGTTACGCGTTACGCGTTGGGGCTGATGCGACGTACGTATTGCCAAAAAGGGGATGATTATTTTAAAATAAGCAAAAAAAGGAGGGTTAAATTTGAAGGAAGGTATTCATCCTGAGTATAAAGAGGCAAAGGTCATATGCGCCTGTGGTGAGAGTTTTGTTACGAGGTCAACAAAACCTGTGATCCATGTAGACATCTGTTCAAAGTGCCATCCCTTCTTCACAGGTAAGCAGAAACTCGTTGACGCTGAAGGAAGGGTACAGAAGTTCAAGAAGAAATACGCTAAGAAATAGATTAATACGATAGGGATAAGTCGTTAGCCTGACTTATAGGCTAACGGCTTTTTTTTGGATGATTAAGCCCAGAGGAGTTTGAATTGAAAAATATCGGGGGACAGGCGGTAATTGAGGGTGTGATGATGAAGGCCCCAAAGGGCTGGACCGTTGCTGTTAGAAATGAAAAAGGTGAGATACACCTGAAGAGAGAGAGGCTCAGCAGTCTCCCCTCTTTTTTAAAGCTCCCTTTTCTGAGGGGCGTGGTTGCCCTTTATCAGGCCCTTGTCATAGGTATAAGGGCCTTGGAGTTTTCCGCAAAAAAGGCATATAGCGTTGAAAAGGAAGATAGCCTTAGTTCATTATCAATAGCGGTCACTATTGGAGTGGCCTCGCTACTTGCTGTGGCGCTTTTTATATTCTTACCGCTCTATCTCACAAAGGTCACGGGCCATTTTGTCCATATTGTGTCTAAAAATTCATTTTTCTTTAATCTCGTGGATGGCATTATAAGGGTTGGTATATTCCTGTTCTATATAGCTTCAATAGGTCTATGGAAAGAGATGAGAAGGGTTTTTGAGTACCACGGTGCCGAGCATAAGGTGATTCATGCCTATGAGTCAGGAAAGGAACTCATAATCGAAAATGTAAGACCCTTCAGTCCTCGCCATCCGAGATGTGGCACGAGTTTCCTCCTTATAGTAATGGTTACAAGCATACTGGTCTTTGCCATGATACCCCAGTCATGGCCTTTCTGGGAAAAGTTTGTGTCGAGGATAATCCTTATACCATTAATAGCAGGGCTGTCTTATGAAATTCTCAGGTTAACAGCCAGGATGAAAGGAAATCCAATTATGTATATTCTTAGTTTGCCAGGTCTCATGCTTCAGGGATTAACAACGAGAGAACCTGATGACTCACAATTAGAGGTGGCTATAATAGCCCTGAAAGAGGTGATAAGCTTAGATGATGGAAATGCTTGAGAAGCTTAAAAGCATAGAAGAAAAATATGAAGAACTGACAGACCTCATGACGAGGCCCGAGGTCTTCTCTAATCCTCAACTACTTCAGAAATATTCTAAGGAGCAGGCCGAATTGCAGCCCCTCGTTGATAAGATAAGGGAATATGAGAAGATACTCCTCGATATAGAGGAGACTGAGGAACTGCTAAAAGGTGGAGATGGTGATCTCAGGGAACTTGCTCAGGCCGAACTGGATGAGCTCAAAGTAAAGAAGAGTCGCGTTGAGAACGAATTGAGGTTGATGCTTCTTCCAAAGGACCCGAGGGATGAGAGGAGCGTCATCCTCGAGATAAGGGCAGGGACGGGTGGTGAAGAGGCAGCATTATTTGCGGCAGACCTTTTCCGGATGTATTCAAAATATGCGGAATCGAGGAGATGGAAGGTGGAGGTCATAGATTCGAACCCAACTGGCCTGGGAGGATTAAAGGAGATTATTGCCTCAATTGAAGGGAAAGGTGCCTATAGCAGGCTGAAATATGAAAGCGGTGTTCATCGTGTCCAGAGGGTGCCTGTCACAGAGGCATCAGGAAGGATCCATACCTCGGCAGCAACCGTGGCAGTCTTGCCCGAGGCAGAAGAGGTTGATATAAAGATAGAGGAGAAAGACCTGAGGGTGGATACCTTTTGCTCCTCAGGGCCAGGCGGTCAGGGCGTTAATACCACTTACTCTGCTGTGAGAATTGTTCATATACCAACAGGAATAATTGTTCAGTGTCAGGATGAAAGGTCGCAGATCAAGAATAAAGAGAAGGCAATGAAGGTTCTGAGGTCAAGACTCTACGAGATAGAGATGGAAAGGCAGGAGAGGGAAAGGGCCCTGGAGAGAAAGTCACAGGTTGGCACAGGAGACAGGAGTGAAAGGATCAGAACATACAATTTCCCCCAGAACAGGGTAACAGACCACAGGATAGGTCTTACCCTACATAAACTTGACCAGGTGCTCGAGGGTTCAATCGACGAGATAATTGATGCCCTTATCACTCACTATCAGGCAGAGAAATTGAAAGAGTTATGATTTAGCTCATTGTCCTGTTTCCCCAATGCCGTTAATATAAGGCATGGATAGGACAGAGGCAAGAAAATCTCATCATCTTCTTATCCTGAGGAGATTTACGCAGATAAGCTTCATCCTGTTAATCTTTCTCGCACCTGTTCTTAATATCTTAAGATACGATTCAGCCACAAAGGAACTTATTGTCTTTGGCTCTGTCTGGAGCCTCGGCATCAGGGAACTTATAGCAAACCATTCCCTATCAGGGGCAACCCAGGTTACACTTATTATACTTTTAAAGGCTATCCTTCCATGGCTTTTTATCCTCTCTATCTTTCCGCTGCTTGGCCTTCTGGTGGGAAGGTTTTTTTGTGGATGGTTCTGTCCAGAGGGGACACTATTCGAACTGGCTGATTATCTCACCCTGAAGCTGAAAGGAAGAAGGAGTCTCTATTCGAAAAAACCAAATGATCCTGATGTAAAGACGGAGAAAAGGTTTCTCTTTATACTAATCGCACTGCTGTGCCTTGTCTCGATACCACTCATTAGCGGAATAGCACTAACAGGCTACTTTATCGCTCCAAAGACCATCTGGTATCAGATTACTAACATGGATTTTACCTTTGGAGTGAAGGCTGGAATTATAGGCATCTCTACATATATACTGATAACCTCTATCTTCGTAAGACATCTCTTTTGTAAGTATGTCTGCGCAGCCGGTCTTATGCAGATGCTCTTTGGATGGGTCAGCCCTTTCTCTCTAAGGTTGAAGATGGATACATCAAGGATCTCTGAATGCACAGACTGTAAGGGTTGCGAGAGGGCCTGCTTTATGAATGTCCTTCCGAGGAAGAATAAGAAGGATATATCCTGTGTAAATTGTGGTGCCTGTATAGTTGCCTGTGACAGGGAACTTGGTGACGGTAAAGGACTTTTCCATTACAGGCTTGGTGATGAAAGATGCCTTGCCCCTTCTGAGAACTGCAGAAATCTCCAACCCCAGGTATCAAAGAATTAAAGTTTCTCCCTCTTTGTCCGATTTATAAATATTAAGAGTCATTCTATCGTGAGGAGGCACCATGGCTGTGGCAACATTTCCTGAAGTATTACAACTTGTTACCTTCAAACTCGGTGATGAAGAATATGGCATAGATATATTAAAGGTTCAGGAGATAAACAGGATGACAGAGATAACATCTATGCCTAAAGCCCCCTTTTCTGTTGAAGGGGTTATAAACCTCAGGGGAAAGGTAATCCCTGTGGTAAATCTCAGGAAAAGGTTTGGCCTCGACCTAAAAGAGATTGATTCCCAATCGAGGATTATAGTTGTCGATATTGGCTCTACTGTTGGGCTAATTGTTGATTCTGTGTCAGAGGTCTTAAGGATTTCCTCGGATACCATAGAACCGCCTCCTCCGATAACAGGCGGGATTGGTTCTGAACACATCTTGGGAATAGGTAAGCTCGAAGACAGACTTATTATCCTCCTCGATATAGATAAGCTCTTAAGCGAGGGGATTCAGTAACTCACTCTCTTTTATCTAACACGCCGGCTATTTCAACTTATGATGTTATGGTATAATTTTTTATGTTCGCAACAGAAAAGTTAGATTTAGAAGAGAGGGTCAGTAGATTAAGAGAGGTTTTGGGGGAAAACCTTCTTTACGTTATAGCCTTTGGTTCAAGGGTCAGGGGAGACTTCGAGTGGGACTCTGACCTTGATGTGCTTGTAGTCATTAATAAGAGAGACCTTAGCATTGAAAATGAAATAAGGAAGATATTTTATGATGATCCTTTCTCACATTACTCTGTGATTGTGATGGATAAAGAACTTTATAAAAGGCATGAGATGTTGAATACCCCTCTTTTTAATAATATTCAAAGGGATGGCAAAGTATTCTATGAACATAAGGGATAAGTAAAGATGTCGCTTACATTAGAACAAAAGATAATTATTTCTGATAATAGATTCGAAAAGGCTGTTGAGGCCCTGAACGATGCGGAGCAATCTCTAAATGCCGGAATGTACAGAGTTGCAACGAATAGGAGTTTTTATGCAGCCCTCTATGCTGCAAAGTCCATCTTAATACTCAAAGGGGTTGACCCCATAAAACACGATGGAGTTAAGACGATGCTTGCCCTTGAGTTCGAAAGAAAAAAAATAATACCAGAAGGGACAATAATGAAGTTCAAAAACCTGTTGGATCTGAGGCTTACCTCTGATTATGATGACCTTATAAAGGTTGATGAGACCTATGCAAGAAATGCCCTATCATTGGCTCGTGAACTCGTCAATCTTTTCAAAAATACAAGGAATAACCTGCTTACAGACCTCTCGAAACCTTCTACCTAACTTACCTCTCGAAGTATTATGCTTCTGGGATGACAAATTCTCCCGAAATAGAAAAGATTGTTGACCCCCGAAAGAGGGTGATAATGGTTATAGGCGCCTCTGATTCTGGCAAGACCACCCTCGTGTGGTCAATAGCGAGGTCTCTAAAGGAACGATTCAGGACAGCCATAGTTGATCTCGATATGGGGCAGTCAAGGATTGGGCCTCCAACCACAATAGGCTGGGCAATGATGGCACCTGACATTGAGGATTGGGCGGAATTGAATGTAAGGGATTTCTATTTCACAGGGACTGTTACACCCCTCGGAAACCTTTTGCCTGCCATTACAGGAGCGAGATTGATGACAGAGAGGGCGTTGAATTCAGCAGAAAAAGTCATAATAGATACAACAGGCCTCATATCGGAGCCAGCAGGGCCTGTCCTTAAACATCACAAGATCGATATCCTCAGACCTGATATAATCCTTGCTGTTGAGTTATCAAATGAACTCTCCCATATCCTTGATCCCCTCAGGTTCAACCGGAAGCCCGACATAGTAAGGGTCCCTGTCCCTCCAGGGATAAGAATAAAAACGCAGCCGAGGAGAGGGGAATACAGGTTTGAAAGGATGATTAATTACCTTAAAGGGGCTGAGGAAATCAGTCTCGATAAAGACAGAATAGGGATAAGATATACCCGAACTCCCTTAAGGTTTAAAAGTGAATTCCTGAACAGGATAATCTCCCTGAGAAACAGGTCAAACCAGGATATTGCTATAGGCGTGATTAAAGGCCTTACAGAGAAAGATATAAAGGTGCTTACGCCTTTAAGGGATGCAAATGAGGTATCATCTCTTATAATAGGCAGGACGGTTATCGGTATAGAAAACAGAACCTTAAAGGATTTTTAGATGGTCATTGTGGAGGCAAAGGAATTAACAAAGGATTATGGTAAATTGAGGGCTGTTGATAGCGTTAACTTTGAGATATTTAAGGGTGAATGCTTTGGTTTTTTGGGGCCTAATGGTGCTGGAAAGACCACTGTAATGAAGATGATACACTGCTATATGCCACCAACTTCTGGAAGTCTAAGGGTCTTTGGCATGGATATAATTAATAGAAAGAGCGAGATAAAGATGAGGATAGGCGTTATGCCCCAAGAAGACAACCTCGACCCTGACCTTTCGGTAGTGGAAAATCTTACAGTATATGCTCGTTACTTTGATATTCCTAAGAAGATTTCGAGGGTAAAGGCGGAGGAACTTCTCGATTTTGTAGAGATGACAGGTAAAAGGGATGTGAAGATTACAGACCTCTCAGGCGGGATGAAGAGGAGGCTCCTCCTTGCGAGGGCTATGATAAATGACCCTGCTCTTCTTATTCTCGATGAGCCTACCATAGGTCTTGATCCCCATTCGAGACATTCTGTATGGGGAAAGCTCAATCATCTCAAATCAACAGGCACAACCCTTATACTCACAACCCATTACATGGAAGAGGCCCAGAGGCTCTGTGACAGGGTGGCCATAATGGATTCTGGCAAGATAGTTGCGATAGATTCTCCTGAAGGGCTGACAGAGATGCATGGAGGAAGCCTCGAGGAAGTCTATCTTAAACTGACAGGGAGGCCTCTTGAATCTTAAGAGGGCAGTAAGGGTATGGCAGAGACATCTGACTGTCTATACAAAGCTTTATAAATCGAGCCTTGCACTGAATTTTGTTGAGCCCTTTCTCTATCTCACTGCCCTTGGTCTCGGTCTCGGTGCTTTTGTGAAGGAGATTAAAGGAATGCCATACATAAATTTTATAGCACCAGGTATAATTGCCTCTTCCTCTATGTTTGCAGCAACTTATGAATGCACCTATGGCACCTATGTGAGGATGGTATATCAGAAGACATTCGATGCTATCTTGGCAACACCTGTTAATATAGATGACCTCCTGGCAGGTGAGGTTATCTGGGGTGCTACTAAGAGCGTTTTATACGGGAGCATTATAATGCTTGTTGTCTCACTGTTCGGTCTCATAGACTCAGAAATGATATTGCTATCGATTCCTGTTCTCTTTGTAAGTGGCCTGATCTTTGCAGAGATATCCCTTATCGTTGTTGCCTTGGTACCTGGCATAGATTCTTTTAACTACTTCTATACCCTTTTCATGACACCCATGTTCTTATTCTCGGGTATCTTCTTTCCCCTTGATGGTCTTCCAGAGATAATATCAAAGATCGCCTTCTTCACACCCCTCTATCACCTCGTGAATATCTGCAGAGCCTTTGCAGCAGGAGATCCATCAATCGTGGTTAAGGATATAGCCTGGTTATTTATTGTGGCTGCCCTCTTAGCACCTTATTCATTCAGGCTTATGAGGAGTCGCGTGGTAAAATAAGTCATGGATTTAGATAAGATAATTGAACAGGTGAAATATAACTGCAATGTCTCAGATGCCAGATTCTGGGGATATTATTCTATATGCGGCCTGCTCCTCAGGATGAGGGGATTATACAGGCATGAAAAGGGTTTAATGCCCTGGGAAAAGATACCCTCTGATGATATTTCCTTCTGGATTGGGGAGAGGGAGAGATTATGGAAGGAGTTGGAGGAACAGGATTTTCAGCCAATTGATGTTAATGGAAAGGGATTGGGTCCCTTTGAGATTGAGGCCATTAACAGGGAGCTTAATGAAAGGGGTCTCGTTTACGGAGGAGGTTACAGCACCTTTGGAAAACCAGCCTTCTTTCTGGCACGACTCAAGGAGAAAAAACATTTTTATGATTATAATGTCTATTACGCCGAAAAAGAACTATGCAGGGACCTATCAACATCAATAGCAATGCTTCAGGGCATATGCATCTTTATGAGGAAGGAACCTCTGGAGTTGATACTCTATGAGAAGGTCGAGGAGATGAGGTCAAAGAGGTTCAAAAGTCTTCTCGATAGGGCTTTTTCTTTGTATGGTATAGAGAAGGACTCCCCTGAAAAGTTAGCCCTTTATGAAAAGATTAAAGATATATCAGATGATATTTCTGAAATCTTTATCTACCACGAGATTGGTGAGGCTGTTGAGGATAGATATGGCATTCAATGGCAGGATGTCGCTGGTAGTGACAGATGGCTTGAGCTACACCTGAGAGGGATAAAGGACCTCCTTGCCGACACCTCTGATTATGGCCCACTGAACTTAATAATAAAGAGGCAAGATGAAAGGCTTCTCCTTTTCTATCTCTTATTCCTCGATGGTATAAGGAAGACCCTTTTACCTGAGATGATGAACTCCTTTCAGACTTTTATAGACTCAGGTGACTGGGGTGTACTCGAGAAGGCAAGGATTAAGGGATACGAGAGGGCAAGGTCAATAATAAAGGAGATAGCAGGACTGATTCAGGACAGGAAGGATCTGTCCTCATTAACCCAAGGTCTCAAGGAATCAATTGAAAAAAGGCTTGAATCTTGATCCCTGAAGTATTACAATCATTGCAATGAAGATTCTGAAGAAAAAGGCTGATATAAGGGAATTCATCTCTGCTCTCAGGAAAAGGGCTACGGGGAATACCTTACAGGTTGAAGAAATTGTAAAGGAGATACTCCTTGACATCAGGGTTAATGGCGACAAAGCGGTTATAAAATACACCGAGAGATTCGATTCTCTCAAACTTCAAGAACTAAGGATAAGGCCCTCGGAGATAAGAAGACATGCCTCAATAGCTGATCCTTCTGTCCTTGAGGCATTTGACCTTGCTGAAAAAAGGATAAGGTCTTTTCACGAGATGCAGAAGGAGGAGTCCTGGTCCTTTTCTCAGAATGATACCGTTTTGGGTCAGATCGTCAGGCCCCTCGAAAGGGTTGGTGTTTATGTCCCGGGTGGAAAGGCCTCTTATCCTTCAACAGTACTTATGAATGTGATTCCTGCCCAGGTGGCAGGTGTAAAGGAGATCGTCCTCTGTGTGCCAACACCTCGAAATGAGGTCAACCCCTATGTGATGGCTATGATAGATAAACTCGGTATCAAGGAAGTTTACAGGATAGGAGGTGCCCAGGCAATAGCAGCCATGGCCTATGGGACAGAGACGATAAGGAAGGTTGACAAGATCGTTGGCCCTGGCAATATCTATGTTGCAACAGCAAAAAGGCTCGTCTTTGGTGATGTAGATATAGATATGATAGCAGGACCGAGCGAGATACTGATAATTGCTGATGAGTCTGCAAGTCCAGATTTTATAGCCTCTGACCTCCTGAGCCAGGCAGAACACGATGAACTGGCCTCATCAATCCTGATCACTGATTCTGCTACACTGGCAAAAAATGTAAAGAAGAGTTTGGCCTTGCAGCTTAAGAGGCTTAAAAGAAAGGAAATAGCAGAGAGATCGCTCAGGGGTTATGGTGCCATCATAATCACAGGAAAGATCAAAGAGGCGGTGGAATTAGCTAATGAGATATCTCCTGAACACTTAGAGGTTATGACAGAAGAGCCTGAAACACTCTTGCCCATGATAAGGAATGCCGGGGCAATATTCCTCGGTAAATGGACCCCTGAACCACTCGGTGATTATGTAGCTGGACCTAACCATACATTACCAACAGGAGGCACAGCAAGATTTTTCTCGCCCCTCGGTGTCTATGACTTTGTTAAGAGGATGAGCCTACTCAAGTTCTCAAAGGAAGGGTTCAGAGAGCTTGCCAGTGCAGTCATGGATATTGCACAGATAGAGGGGCTCACGGCCCATGGTAATACGATTAAGATAAGGATGGGAAAGAAGTGAAAGAACAGGATATAAACAAACTGATTAAACCTGCCATCAGGGCACTTAAGCCCTATGAGGCAAAGGAGATTTCTTGCTCAGTGAAGCTCGATGCCAACGAAAGCCCCTACGGATTTGAGGATTATATAAAGAACCTGAAGGATATTAAAACAAACAGATACCCTGACCCTGAGGCCAGGGAATTGAGAAAGGTCGTGGCAAAGAGATGGGGTATTTCATTGGATAATTTACTACACGGGAATGGCTCTGATGAATTAATCCATTACATAGTAACAACCTTTGGAGGCCCTGTCCTCTATCCAGTACCAACATTTTCAATGTATGGGATTATATCGAAGACACTCGGTGAAAAGACGATTGAGGTGCCCCTTACTGAAGAATTCGACATAGACCTTTCCATGACCTTTAGGGGGATAAAGGAAAAGAAACCACGATTGATCTTTTTGAGTTCGCCGAACAATCCAACAGGAAACTGCTTTTCCTCTGAGGCTATATTAAGGATAATCGAGGATTCAAAGGCTATGGTCGTTGTAGATGAGGCCTATCAACCCTTTGCAAGCAAAAAGGGGTTTTTACCTCTTCTGAAGGATTACAGAAATCTCCTCATCATGCGTACACTAAGCAAGATAGGACTTGCAGCCCTGAGGGTTGGTTTTCTTATCGGAAGCCCCGAGATAATTCGGGAGATCAACAAGGTGCGATTACCCTTTAATGTTAATTCCTATTCGCAGGCCATTGCCATCAGGATATTAAAGGAAAAAGGTCTTATCGATGGGGCAATTAAAAAGATAGTCTCAGAAAGGGAGAGGCTTTATTCTGCCCTATCCAAGATTAAGGGAATAAAACCTTATCCATCAGAGGCAAACTTTATTTTATTCAGCGTTAATTATCCCGATAAGGTTTACAGGGCGCTGCTAAAAAAGGGCATCCTCATCAGGAATCTCGATAGCCAGGTAAAGGGATGTCTGAGGGTTACGATAGGTACCGAAAGGGAAAATTCCCTGTTCCTTGAGGAGATCAAAAAAGTAATTTAGAAGTCATGGTATTCAAGACAGAGTGGCTGGTCTTTTCTCTTCTCACACTCATACTGTGGGGGATATGGGGATTTTTTTCAAAGATAGCTACTATCCATTCCAGTGCTTCAAGCGTCTATCTCTATGGAAGTGTCGGTGCTTTAGTTGTAACTCTTTTTTCAATCTTTTTCCTTGGTTTTAGATTCGATGTTCATCCACTAGGGATCATGTACGGCATATTGGGTGGAATTTCTGGAGGTGCAGGGATCATTCTCTTCTACTTAGCTATAAGGGAGGGTAAGGTTTCGATCGTAGTAACTCTTACTGCCCTTTATCCGCTTGTAACCCTTCTTCTTTCTTACATAATACTTAAGGAGCAAATTACCCTCAAGCAGACTATCGGTATCTTTTTTGCGTTAATAGCAATGGTCCTGATATCCACATGAATCTATCTTGGTCTGTTAAGCTTTTTTGATGATTTATTACCATGCCACATGTTTGTTATCTACATGTATTACCAGAGGCTCGCAAATCTCTAAACTTCTATGCTCCTAAATGCAGATCGTAAAATACAATTGACCCCCCTATCAGAAAGGGCTACAGCAAACAACCTTCGGTATGAAGAATATCTTGCCCTGCTTTTGGAAGAAGAGGTGAAGAAGAAGACAGAGAGTTCTGTAAGGGCAAAGATCAGTAAGAGTCGTCTGCCATATCAGAAGACACTGGAGGAATTTGATTTTACCTATCAGCCATCTCTGAAAGAAAAGGAGGTGATAAGATTAAGCAGTCTGGAGTTTATTGAGCAGAAGGGCAATGTGATATTCCTTGGTCCACCAGGTGTTGGCAAAACACACCTATCAGTGGGACTTGCAATGAAGGCATGTATTGCAAGGTACAGGGTACTTTTTACGACAGCACAAAGGCTTATAGAAGACCTTATGCTGTCAAAAAAGGAAGGAAGTATAGTAGAAAAACTAATGTTTTATTCAAGACTGCATCTACTGATAATAGATGAGCTTGGATATATGCCGATAACAAGGGAACAGGCAAACCTTCTGTTTCAGCTTATATCAATGAGATATGAAAAAGGCTCAATTATCCTTACAAGCAACTACAACTTTGACGAATGGGGAAAGGTCTTTGAGGATAATGTTGTTGCCTCTGCCATTATAGATAGGCTTGTGCATCATGCAAGTATCTTCTATATCACAGGCAGCAGTTACAGATTAAAGAATAAGCTGAAGAAGGTTAACTAAAAAAGGGGGTCAATTTTATTTGCATAAATGGGATCAAATGTCTTGACAATCTAC
>JBKBUA010000064.1:0-11903 GCA_046290845.1 Thermodesulfovibrionales bacterium | reverse complement strand
CTATTTGACCATCCTATAAAAAACGCTTTATCTGGTATTTATATCCATCCATTACCACAATATCTGGAGTATCTAATTTTTTACTTGACAAGTTACAATTAATTTACTATAGTGGTGGTAAAAAGTGGTAAAAGGTGGAGGAAATGCCTGCTTTTTCTGGTAAATATTATTACAACCTTGAGGAGAAGGGTAGACTCATCATTCCCGCACCTTTTAGAGAGATATTGTCATCTAATTATAGCCCAAAGCTTTACATTACAAATGCATTTTATGATAAATGCCTTCATATCTATCCTTATGAGGAATGGATCAGACTCGAGGAGAAGGTGAGAGTTTTGCCCAGTATGCTCGAGGAGGTAAGGCTTTATAAGAGGCGAGTTATTGCCTCTGCGCAGGAATGTAATATGGATAAGCAGGGAAGGCTCCTCATACCTGCTGCTCTCAGGGAGGATGCAGGGATAAATGGGGAGGTCGTTGTTGTTGGTCAGATAGAAAAGATAGAACTCTGGGATAGAAAGGAGTGGGAAGCTGCTATTGACATAACAAAGATAGATAGAAAAACGGTTGAGGAACGTCTTGCATCCTATGGACTATGATGATAAACCATATTCCTGTAATGGTAAAGGAGGTCATCGAGATTCTATCACCGAGACCAGGGGGGATATATATTGACGCCACTGTTGGACCAGGTGGTCATACATTAGAGATATTGAAATATATTGGCCCTGAGGGGAAGATTATAGGATTCGATAGGGATATGGAGACCCTGAACATAGCGAGGCAGAGGATTTCTGACGGCAGGGTAATATTAAAAAAGGCACTTTTCACTGAAATTAGAGGAATTTTGGAAGAAGAGGGTATAACAGGCGTGGATGGAATTCTCTTTGATTTTGGCATCTCCATGTTGCAGGTAAAGGATATGGAGAGGGCCTTCAGTTTTCATTCTGAATATCCCCTCGACATGAGGATGGACAGGTCAAAAGGAATAACAGCAGAAGAGGTCATTAACACCTATCCTGCCCATGAACTGGAGAGGATATTAAGGGAATACGGTGAATTGGGCTATGCCAAAAAGATAGCAAGGGCTATCGTTTTAAAACGGAGAGAGGGAAGGATAAGAAGTTGTAAGGAGCTTGCAGATTTAGTGAGTAAGGTCTATGGAAGGAGGGGAAAGATTCATCCCGCAACAAAGACTTTTCAGGCCCTGAGAATTGAGGTGAATAACGAGATTAACGAGATTAGAGAAGGTCTGCAGAATTCTATAGTCCTCCTCAATAAAGGGGGGAGACTATGCGTTATCTCCTATCATTCTCTTGAGGACAGGATTGTAAAAATTTTCATGAGGGATTCAGAAAGAAAGGGGCTTCTCAGGGTCTTAACAAAAAAACCTTTGACTCCCCTGCCTGAAGAGATAAGGTCAAACCCGGCATCGAGGAGTGCCAAACTAAGGGGTGCTGAAAAGATATGATAAAACTCACGAGAAAAAGTATGTTATTATATATAACGAAACCTTTGTTTGTTTTATTTATCTTCTGCAGTATCTTCGCTATAGTATGGCTAAGGACAAGTCTTGTTGCTATCGAATATGAAATCAGTGCTCTTGAAACCAAAAAGACAGCATTGCAGAAGGAAACGAGGTTGCTGATAGCTGAGAGGGCTGAACACCTATCTTTCCAGAAGGTAAAGCTAATAACAACAAAAGAGGGTCTCTCTCGTGCTGACAGAACCCGTGTGCTAATAGTAAAGAGAGCAAGCGATGCTCAGAAGGCATCTTATTCACTGAAAAGATAAATGGGGAAAAGGGCTATTATACTGAACACATTAATAGCCTTCGCCTTTGTAGTTATTATTATTAGACTTGCTGATATAATGATCTTTAATCATCAGAGATTTCTTGAAAAGGCGAGGAAACAACAGTTAAGTATCGAAGAAATTCAGGTCAGGAGAGGGACAATCTTTGACAGAAGGGGAAGAGAACTGGCTTTAAATCTTGAGGTGGAATCCCTTTACGGAGACCCAGCAGAGATGGTCTCTCCTGAGAATACTGCAAATATTCTCTCTAATCTTACAGGGAAGCCAGAAAAGGCTATATACAAGAAATTGCGTTCCGATGGTCGCTTTGTCTGGATAGAGAGAAAGTTAGAGATAGAGACCACAGAGAAGATAAAGGCCCTCGGCCTTAAGGGGGTTGGATTTGTTCAGGAGGCTAAGAGGTTCTATCCAAAAGGGACATTGGCCTCTCACATAATAGGCTCTGTTAATATTGACAATAAAGGCATTGAGGGCATCGAACTTCAATATGATAAATTCATAGGAAGTACAGGCGGAAAGGTGTTATTTAAGAGGGATGCAAGTGGCAAAAGGCTGTCTGATGGGGTTGATAGAGAGCACAGGGGCAATAATATAATGCTTACAATAGACGAGGGGTTACAGGCAATTGTTGAGGCCGAACTTGACGAAGCAATGTCCAGGTGGAGGGCATCGGCTGCTACGGCTATAGTTATGGACCCCTGGACAGGAGAGATTCTTGCCCTTGCCAACAGACCGGCCTTCAATCCAAACCTGCCAGGAAGGGGCAGGGATTCTGAGCGAAGAAACAGGGCAATAACTGATGTCTATGAACCGGGCTCAACATTTAAGATAATAGTTGGGACTGCTGCCTTAGAGGAAAAGATGGTCAGACTCGATACATTATTCGATTGTAGCAGTGGCTATATAGAGATAGGTGGAAAGAAGATAAGGGATGCTCATAAACACGGTGTTCTTACCTTTAAAGAGGTTATTCAGAAGTCTTCGAATGTCGGTTCATCGATGATCGGTCTCAAACTCGGAAAGGAACGGATATATAAATATGCACGGGCCTTTGGCTTCGGAGAAAAAACAGGCATTGACCTTCCAGGAGAGGTATCAGGC
Source organism: Thermodesulfovibrionales bacterium (assembly GCA_046290845.1). Lineage (GTDB taxonomy): Bacteria > Nitrospirota > Thermodesulfovibrionia > Thermodesulfovibrionales > UBA9159 > JBBIPQ01. The sequence goes on along the minus strand of JBKBUA010000064.1, from coordinate 8,990 downwards.
TGGATAAGACCACCTGAAAGATGGTCAGGCACATCTATAGGAGCGATTTCTATAGGTCAGGAGGTAGCTGTAACACCACTTCAGGTATTAAGGGCCTATTCAGCCATAGCAAATGGAGGGTTTCTCGTAACTCCCCATGTAGTTTCGAGAATATTTTCCCAGGAAGGCAAGACATTGTGGTCCTTTAACCCTTCATATAAAAGGGCCATATCGAGCAAAACAGCTATGGTCTTTAAGGAGATATTGAAAACTGTTACAGAAGAAGGCGGAACCGCAACAGCAGCCTCAATCGAGGGAAACGAGGTGGCTGGAAAGACAGGCACTGCCCAGGTTGTAGACCCATTGACAAAAAGGTATTCGAGGGATAGATATATAGCATCCTTTGTAGGGTTTGTACCTGCTGATAATCCGAGGCTTTCGATGATCGTAGTCATTTATGAACCAAAGGGCGTGCATTATGGTGGGGTTGTGGCAGCACCTGTCTTTAAAAGGATAGCCGAAAATGCACTCTCCTACCTGAATATCCCACGCGAGGACATCTATGAGAATGTTCTCGTTGTAAATAATTCGAGGGGTCAGGGACTTTATGGCAACCGCTATGATAGTCCTGCAATGGCAAGATGAGGTTAAAAGAGGTCATAAGAGACTGTATGTTTGATGATGCACTTTCGGTGCCATTTCTGGATATAGAGATATGTGGTATTACCTATGATTCAAGAAAGGTTGTCAATAATGGTCTCTTTGTTGCATTTAAGGGAGAAAATTATGATGGTAATGATTTTATAATGGATGCGATAGATAAAGGGGCAAGGGTTGTCATTTTTGAAGGCAATAAAGTGAACCTTCCAAAGGATTTAATAGCAGCAAGAAATATTTCATTTATTAAGGTCAAAGACGCAAGGATGGCTCTTGCCTGCCTTTCAAATAATTTCTATGGAAGGCCATCTGAAATCTTGAATGTGGTAGGTGTTACGGGTACTAATGGTAAGACAACAACAACACATCTTATAAGGACAATCCTCGAAACATGGGGGGAGGCTACGGGCCTTATAGGTACCATTGCTTATTCTTTTAAAGGTCATGACTATCCTGCTGTACACACAACACCCGAGGCTGTAGAGTTTCAATCCCTTCTCAAGGATATGCTTGACAGCGGCTGTCGTTATGTCGTTACAGAGGTATCCTCCCATTCCCTCAAACAAAGGCGGGTAGATTATACGAGGTTTTCTATAGCCGTTTTTACAAATCTTACGAGGGATCACCTCGACTTTCATGGGACGATGGGGGATTACTACCTCTCAAAAAGAAGACTCTTTATAGACCTCCTCATTAATCATGGTACCGCTGTGATTAATATAGATGATGAATGGGGCAAGAGACTTTTTTCTGAGCTATCAAGTCTCAGACCGGACCTCAGAATTGTAACCTACGGGATAAAGACAGATGCAATAGTGAGACCTGTAATGATTGATGGGCTTAATGCTGATGGCCTAAGATTGAAGATCGGGCTGAAGACCATTCCAGATTACCCCTTCACCTCTTCACACCCTCACCCATTATATATCGATTCTCCATTAATCGGTATACCTAACATATACAATATCCTTTCAGCGGTGTCTGTTGCTGTAGGTTTGAAGATACCGAAGGAGGTTATTATAGAAGGGCTCAGGAAAGATACGATTGTTAGGGGAAGGTTTGAGAAGGTAGAGGCAGGCCAGGATTTTTTATGCATCATTGATTATGCCCATACACCAGATGCGCTTGAGCGTTTGATACTTACAGCGAGGGAGATTATCTCGAAGGGCAGGGTAATAACGGTATTTGGGTGTGGTGGTAACAGGGATAAGGGAAAAAGACCTGTAATGGGAAGGATAGCAACAGAGCTAAGCGATTATGTCATAATCACCTCTGACAATCCAAGGAATGAAGACCCGGCTGATATAATATCCGATATTATATCAGGAGTGATAAAGAATAATTACGAGATAGTTCCTGAAAGGGCTGATGCAATAGAAAGGGCAGTAACGATGGCTGAATCAGGAGACATCCTCTTAATCGCTGGCAAGGGTCACGAGGATTACCAGGAGATAAAGGGGAAAAGGGAGAGGTTCTGTGACCGTGATGTCTGTATCAATGCAATATCAGGTATGAAGGGTGTTAAAGTTTAAATGACAGAGGAAGGGCATAACTTGCAGAATCTGACTATTCAGGAGATATTAGAGGCAACAGGCGGAAAGGTCCTCTGTAGGGGAAAACACAATGAGGAATTTGAGGGTATCTCTATTGATTCGAGGACAATAAGAGAGGGGGAACTCTTTATTGCCTTGAAGGGACAGAGGTATGACGGACATGACTTTCTTATGGATGCCTTAAAAAAGGGTAAAGGTGCTATTGTAAGCATCCCTCCCCCTGTTCCGATTAAGGGTAAGACCATTATCTATGTTAATAATACCCTCAGAGGACTCCAGGCAATAGCAAATTATAGAAGGAAAAAGGTCAACATCCCTGTTATTGCTGTAACAGGAACCAATGGTAAGACAACAACAAAGGAATTGATCGCAGCGATTTTAGGGGTTAGATTCAGGGTATTAAAGAGTTCAGGAAATCTGAATAATCAGATAGGTCTTCCCCTGAACCTTGTAAATATAAATAAGGGGTATGACTTTGCTGTCCTCGAAATGGGAGCCAGTATCAAAGGTGATATAAAGGATTTATGCGATATTGCTGAGCCGGATTACGGTGTGCTGACAAATATAGGACAGGCTCATCTCGAGGGCTTTGGAAGTCTTGATGTTATCAGGGATACCAAGCTTGAACTCTTTGACGCTGTTAGGGTTTTGATAGCAAATGGCGATGACAGATTCCTGATGGAAGGGATAGACAGGAGGATAAAACAGGGGCCTTATAATGAGAAAAGACTAATAACATACGGGATCGATTCGGCCTCTGATGTCAAGGCCTATAACATAAATTTTGATGAATGGAGTTCTTCCTTTGATATATTTATTGGTAATGAGAGGTATACGAATGTTAACCCCAGAATTCCAGGTAGGTGTAACATTTACAATGTCCTTGCCTCTGTCTCGCTCTGTAACGCCCTCTGCATACCTGCTGAAGACATAAAGAAGGGGATAGAATCATTTGAGGGCGTTCCAATGAGATTTGAGTTCAAGAGGATAAAGGGAGTAACGGTATTGAGTGACCTGTACAATGCAAACCCTTCATCAATGGAGCAGGCAATAAGGGAACTTGTGAGACTTAAAAAATCGAGGGCAATTGCAATATTAGGCGACATGTTAGAACTCGGTTCCTACGCCTTAGAGGCCCACGAGAAGATAGCAGATTTGATAAATAAACTACCTATTGATGTCTTCGTAGCTGTTGGTCCATTGATGACAATAGTTGCTGAAAAACTCTCCAGTAATAAAGAAATATATATATTCAAGGACTCTGAAGAGGCAATGGGTATCCTTTTCAGGATATGCAGGGAAGGCGACACCGTTCTTGTCAAGGGATCGAGGGGAATGAAGATGGAGAAGCTTCTGGAGGGAGAAAAAGATGCTCTATAATTTCCTTTACAGTCTTCACTCCTACTTTTCACCCTTTAATGTCTTCAGGTATATAACCTTCAGGACCGCTATGGCAATAATTACGGCCATGATCATAACCTTTGTCATAGGACCATGGCTTATAAAGAAATTAAGAGACTTTAGCGTTACACAGCAGATAAGGGATGATGGTCCAAAGACCCATCTCGATAAAACAGGTACCCCAACAATGGGTGGTGTTCTTATAATAATATCCATCCTGATCTCCATTCTGCTCTGGGGTGATCTGACGAATTTATATATATGGGTGATGGTTGTATCACTTTTTGGCTTTGGTCTAATAGGATTCATCGATGATTACCTCAAGATAAAGAGGAAAAACCATAAAGGACTCAGGGCCTGCTACAAATTCGGCTTCCAGATTTTCCTTGCACTTATCATAGGCATAATACTATACATAAACCCAAAAGACCCGTATAGTGATATTTTGAGCGTACCCTTTTTTAAGAGATGGCTCTTTGACCTCGGCTGGTTTTATATACCCTTTTCAATGGCGGTAATTGTAGGTTCCTCTAATGCCGTTAATCTCACGGACGGGATAGATGGTCTTGCTATCGGTCTTGTTGCAATAGCTGTCCTTGTAAATGGTGTTCTCGTTTATATTTCAGGTCATAAAGGACTGGCACAGTACTTACAGGTCCTTTATCTGCCAGGCACTGGTGAGTTAACTGTATTCTGTGGTGCCATGCTCGGTGCATCCCTGGGGTTTTTATGGTATAATGCCTACCCCGCCTCTGTCTTTATGGGAGATGTCGGTTCTCTCGGTCTTGGAGGCGCCCTCGGGACCCTCGCAGTTATTACAAAGCACGAGATCGTTCTTGCAATTGTGGGCGGGATATTCGTGATCGAGACCTTCTCTGTGATACTGCAGGTTGCATCCTTTAAACTTACAGGGAGAAGGGTTTTCAAGATGGCGCCGATACATCACCACTTCGAGCTAAAGGGATGGCCTGAGCCAAAGGTGATAGTAAGGTTCTGGATAATAGGGATTATCCTTGCACTTTTAAGCTTAACAACATTAAAGGTGAGGTGATTATGATAAGGTCTAATGGACAAGGGTCGTGCTTCAATCAAATTTCTTTTATCTTTTGTCTGCTGTCTTTTGTTTGTTTCCTCTCCATTGCTGATGCTCATGCCTTTGATCTTAATTCAAAGGCAGCAGTTGTGATTGAGGCCTCAACAGGGAGGGTTCTTTATGGTAAGAATCCTAACCTGAAACTACCGCCGGCAAGTACAACAAAGCTCATGACAGCCATGGTAGCCTTAGACAGGCTTGACCTCGATGAGACAGTAAGGATAAGCGAGAAGGCATCAAGGGTATCTCCAATTAAAGCGAATTTTCGCGAAGGCGAACTGGTTGCGGTTAATACCCTTCTCAGGGCGGCTCTGATAAAATCCGCAAATGATGCTGCCTATGCCCTCGCAGAGGCTGTTGCAGGCTCTGAGGAAAGGTTTGCAGAACTTATGAACCAGAAGGCGACAGCCATAGGAATGAATGATACGAGGTTTGTCAATTCCACAGGACTTCCTGAAGATGGGCAATATATAACAGCCTATGACCTTGCAAGGATGCTAAGGCATGCCCTGAGATACACCTTTATAAAAGAGGCTCTGAACACGAGGACCGACAGGATACATACAGAGGATGGCAGAACCATATTCCTGAAAAACAGCAACAAGCTTCTCTGGGAAGATGAATCCGTAATAGGAGGGAAGACAGGTTATACAAGGCTCGCAAAGCACTGCTTCGTTTGTGCCAGTGAAAACGGAGGAGAATCTGTTATAGTGGCTGTTCTCGGTTCACCGAGCAGGGAAGCCCTGTGGAAGGAGTCAGAGGTCCTCATTTCAAAGGGATTCGATATCCTTAATGGTAAGGAAGAGCCAGGGATATTATTTGATAAGGCTGATTATGATGGCTTTGTAAAGAAGGCAAGTTATAAAAACAAGGTTAATCTCAGAGATTCGGGGATAAAGAAATCAGATAGCAAAAAAACAAAACTAAAAAAGGTAAAGAATAAGAAAAAGAAAAGACTTTATGTCTCTAAGGAAAAGACAAAGAAATATTTAGCCAAGCCCGCTGTCCCTAAAAAGTCTCAAGATATTTCGTTGAAGCGGTCAGGAGAAGGCATTGGAAATAAAGGATAAAAAGGTTCTTGTTATCGGTGCTGCACGAAGCGGGATAGGCGCTGCTAATCTCCTCACCATGTTCGGTGCTGATGTGACTATTACTGACATAAAACCTGAGAGCGATCTAACCATGCTCAAAAAGATATCCCTGTCCGTAAAAAGGGTATTTGGTAATTATCCTGATATTAATGGGACGGATCTCATAATAGTAAGTCCAGGGGTACCTCTCGATATTGAGCCATTAAGGCGAGCGAAGGCAAAGGGCATTGAGATTATGGGAGAACTGGAACTTGCCTATAGGTTTGTAAAGGAAAGAAGTAGGTCAGGTTTTCCCGAAGCCGAGTTTCTTGCTATAACAGGAACAAACGGAAAGTCAACAACAACAACACTTCTTAACCTCATGCTTCAGGAGGGTGGTTTTCAAACAATATTGGGCGGGAATATCGGTAATGCCCTGACAGAGGAAATCCAGCAGGCTCTATCCAGCAACAATCATGGCTTCCCTATTTTTATAATTACAGAGGTATCGAGCTTCCAACTTGAATCTATAATTAATTTCAGGCCAAAGGTAGCGACTATCCTTAATATCACACCTGACCATCTCGACAGATACAGATCAATGGAGGATTATATAGATGCAAAGGCTTTAATATTCTCAAGGCAGCAAAGGGATGACTTTCTTGTCTTGAATGCGGATGATGAAACGGTAATGGAACTATACGATTCCCGATTGAGGAAAAAGAAGGATTCCCCTTCGGTCTTTTTCTTTAGTCGCAAAAAAGAGGTGAGAGGAATATATTCTCAGGGAGAGAAGGTCTTTTGCAATATCCCTGAAATGTCCATTCATGAGGAATTGATTGATTCTAAGGATATAATGATTAAAGGTCTTCATAATCTCGAAAATGCCATGGCTGCCTCAGCAATGGCAATCCTCTCAGGATGCAGGGTAGAGGCGGTTATAAGAACACTCAAGGGTTTCCATGGCCTTGAACACAGACTCGAATTTGTCAGAGAATTAGACGGAATAAGATTCATAAATGATTCAAAGGGAACGAATGTGGGTGCTGTTTTAAAGTCCCTGGAGGGTTTCTCAGAACCTGTCATACTTATTGCTGGTGGCAGGGACAAAGCAGGCGATTTTTCTCTTCTGAGACCACTCGTTAAGGAAAAGGTGAAGTGCCTGATACTCATAGGCGAGGCGAGAGAGAAGATAAGAAAGGCATTGGGAGACCTGACAGAGACTCTCATGGCATCATCCCTCGAGGAGGCTGTTAAATTTGCAAAGGAAAAGGCCACAAAGGGAGATGTGGTGCTCCTATCCCCTGCCTGTGCAAGCTTTGATATGTTCAGGGATTTCGAAGACAGAGGAAGGCAGTTCAAGGATATAGTAAAGGGGCTATAAGAAATGAGAGGCAACATAGATAAGGGACTTCTGATCGTAACACTTCTTCTACTCCTTATAGGTGCTGTCATGATCTATAGCTCCACATCGGTGATTACTCCACTTGCAGCAAAGAAGAACCTTACCTCCTTTTATTACTTTAAGAGACACCTCTTTACCATGGCTATAGGCTTCTTTTTTATGTATCTTGTTTACAGGATGGACCCTAAATTGCTTGTCAGGCTTTCTATGCCATTGATGATCTTTTCCTTTATCCTTCTGCTTGCTGTGTTCATACCGAAGGTGGGGATTACTGTTGGTGGTGCTCGGCGATGGATAAGATTATGGCCATCAACCTTTCAGCCATCGGAACTGGTTAAACTCTCTATGGTTATATTTCTTGCAAGATACCTATCCACATCTTATTTCAAAAAGGACAGCTTTATCTCTTTTCTGATACCAGTCGGCATAATGGCAGTATTTCAGATAGTATTTATTATTCAGCCTGATTTTGGTGCCTTCATAAATCTCGGCATACTGACCCTGACTATGCTTGTTCTTGCAGGGACAAGACTTAAATACATTATGTTTTTGTCAACCCTTGCTATTCCTGTAATAATAAAACTGGCAATGAAGCCTTACAGGCTGAAGAGGGTACTCGCCTTCCTCGATCCCTGGAGCGATCCCCAGGGTTCAGGCTTTCAGTTGATTCAATCCTTTATTGCCCTCGGAAGTGGCGGGATAACAGGAGTGGGTCTTGGTGAAGGTAAACAGAAACTATCCTTTCTCCCCGAGATACATACAGACTTTATATTCTCCCTTATCGGTGAGGAACTCGGCTTCATTGGTGCTGTAGTGGTCATCTTGATGTTTTTATTTATCTTCATGAGGGGCATATCCATCGCGGGTAAGCTCGAGATCGGATTCAGTTATTATCTTGCCGTCGGTCTCACTATAATGATAGTGCTTCAGGCCCTTATAAACTTTGCTGTTGCTACAGGAGTCGTACCAACGAAGGGTCTTCCCCTGCCCTTCATAAGTTACGGTGGGTCTTCACTTCTCGTGAATATGACAGCAATAGGTATTTTGCTTAATTTGTCCAGGGGAGAAAGACCATTAAAGATTAAGGATACGAAAGAGATAATAATAGAAAAAAAGAAGGCACTTTTATCGGTCTATGGCAGGGGTTCAACTTCATCATGATTTTAACTATAGTCCAACAGTGCGACAGTGCGACCGTGCTACCAAAAGACTGTCGCTCTGCCGCACTATGGTGATAGGCTAATTTTTGTAGCGTGTGGGTTAACTCAGGTGATATGAAGGTAATAATTGCTGGTGGCGGGACAGGAGGACATGTTTTCCCAGGGATTGCGATAGCTGATGAGATCTTAAGGAGGGATGAATCGGCAGAGGTGACCTTTGTTGGAACGGAGCACGGCATAGAGAGATCTATAGTACCTCAGGAGGGATACAGTATAAGGTTCTTAAGGGTTGAAGGGATAGTCGGGAAATCTATTATGAAAAAATTAAGGGCAGGTATTAAGGTGATCCTATCTATCTTTGACTCGTACAAGATTATTAATGAATTGAAACCAGAGGCAATCATAGGCGTTGGGGGTTATGCCTCCTTTGGGATGGTACTGACAGGTCATCTCCTTTCGATACCAACCATGATAACGGAGCAGAACTCTGTGCCAGGTCTCGCAAACAAGGTGCTTGGTAGATTTGTGGATGCCATATGTGTAACCTATCATGAAAGTCTCTCCTTCTTTCCAAAGGAGAAGACTTACATTACAGGCAACCCGGTTAGGCAGGGGATAATGAAGGGGGACAGGGAGAAAGCCTATGACCTTTTTAGCCTCGAGAGGGATAGG
>JBKBUA010000063.1:0-11911 GCA_046290845.1 Thermodesulfovibrionales bacterium | reverse complement strand
TAAGCAACTGAGACATAAGCAAGTTCTCTTTTTTGTAACCCCCTTTCTGTCATCGGGATTATCAGAAGAGAAAGGATCATAATTGATAGGATTATCTTTAAATCTTTCATCTTGCCTCTTACCTCCTTTTTTATTTTGATTCTTCCATTTTCATCTGCTGCGCCTGTTTTGCCAGTTCCATGAGTGGTTTATCCAGCGGTGGCAGCATAAAACCGAGAGCCAGAAAGGCAATTATTACCGCCACCCACAACCATGGAAGGGTTAGACCGCCTCTTACCTCCCCCATCGTTACCTCCTTTCATGTTTTGTCTTCAGGCCTTCATTTGACCTCAGTTGATCAATTTTCACCATGATATAACCTTATCGTAATTAAAGATATCATCCACAAGTTCATCATAAGATATACCTTTTTCAAGCCTTAATACCTTCACCTCATTCTCTCTCTTCTGCACCTCGATCAATCTTTTAACAGTATCATCGGGATCTCCCTTAAGGATGTATAGAACCTTCATTCGACCTCCTAATAGGCAATAATATTGTCTGCCCTGAGTAATCTATCTGCCATATCCTCGATCGTTATATCCTCAAAACCTGACCCTTCCAGTATAGAAAATACAGGAATACTTAACTCCTTTACACCATCCAGTTGTAATGTCATCTCACCCTCTTCTCTCAGAGGTTCGGTAAGATATATCTCCACTGAATCCTCAAGGATAGTAAGCCCTATACTCATTCTTAAGGCCTCGGACTGTCTATCTCTAACAATCACTGCTATCTTCTTATCCATTTCTATCTCCTAAAGCACAATGACCCTGTCGGCGTCATGGTTCATAACAGCATTGTTATACTGGCTGCCACAGACTATGTCATCAGGCACTCCCTCTTTAGATACATTAAGAACATGAGTGCTGTGGTCGCAAAAGCTCATCGAAACCTTTTCTTTTCTTGATAGATCAAGAAAGTCATCATTTTCAAGGAGCCTAACCCCTTCATCCATAGCAAAGATCATGACCTCATGACCTTTCTTTATTGCAGAGTTAACTATGCCGATGATATGGTCGAGATTTCTGTTGGTATTAACAAGTATGCCGAGTTTCATTCTGACCTCCCGGTTGATTCTTTAATAACCTTTTATAACACCTATCACAGAACCTTTTGTCTTTTCTGTCTGTATCTATAAGACCAAAGGAGAGCGACATAACGCAGGACCTGTTTTTACAATGCCTGAGACCATTGAGATGGCCTATCTCATGTACAGCTGTCTTAACAGCCCTTTCTACGACCTTTTCCACTATCGCACCCTTCCCCAGTCTTGCAAGAGAGACAACAGAGATGCCCTTTAACAGGTCAGTAAATCCAAAGACATAGTCAAAGTCTGCATAGTATATATCGTGTTCGGTAAGAAGGAGAAAAGGGGAATCACTAAACAAAGGGGAGATATTGTTGATTAACTCCTCAACAGGGTATCGTCTCTCAGGGCAATAGGCATTCGACACCTCCTCGGTTATCAGAAGGGGCGAAGGAACCCCTTCTGATAAGGTCTCATCAATTTCTTTAATGATCTTTTCAGCCAACACCCTGTCAGTCCCCTTTGTAGTTGTGACCTTTATACTCTTTAACATCAGTCCGCCTTTTCCTTACCCTTTTTTAATTCTTCTATCTCCTTTTTCAATTTGTCAATATCAGCCTTCATCTTAACAAGTCCCTCGAGATTTATCCATTGCTCATTTGCAACAGGATAGGGAGGATATACACTGTTTCCATACACTATCCATGAATCATCATAGTTTGCAACATCCTTAAAACCCATCAGTCTCAACTGCAAATACGTGAGTGTAGAGCGAGAACCTGTCTGGCAGTAGCCTATAGTCCTTTTGTTTTTGTCCAGATTACCAAAGAACTTATTCAGAAATTTCTCAGGCAGTATCTTCCCTGTCCTCTTATCATAGGTCAATTCATGAGAAACATTTATCGTTGTATTAGGTATGTGTCCGCCTCTCAGTGAACGAGACTCCTTTCCTGAGTATTCTTTTTCTGTCCTCGAATCTATCAACTGAATACCCTTTATCTCCCCCTTTGCTATCTTAAGTATCTCATCCGTCGTTGCTATCCGTGATGGAACAACCTTTGCCGTGAATGTGGCAGGTTGAAGCTGTGCTGGTTCTGCTGTTACAGGTTTTCCAGCAGCCTTCCATTCCGTCATCCCTCCGTCGAGGAAATGCACCTTGTCATGGCCTAAATACTCAAGTATCCAGAAGCCCACTGCTGCATGAACAATCTTGTTTGCGTCACCGTATACAACAACATGTTTGTCATTGCTTATCCCGGCACTACCAAGTATCTTTTCAAGTTGTTCAGGCTTTAGCGCCCTCTCTGTACCATCCCTCAGTGCCTCTCTGCAGGAACTGCCGAGGAATATCGCCCCCTGAATGTGTTCCTTTTCATAATCCTTCTTATCGCGGCAATCAAGGATAACCCAGTCTGTCTTTCCAATAACCTTTTCCACATCGTCAGGGGACATCAGAAGACCAGGATTTTCCCATGCAATAGCATAGCCGCAAAAGGCCACGATAAGACCAAAAACGAGGGACAGGATAATACTTTGCTTCTTCATAGCTCGTTACCTCCAGTCTTTATTTTTGACACTCCAATTACAAGCAAATTAGATACCAGTTAGAACATAGAGATTTTCAAGGGTTTTTTATTTTTTAGAATAATTTTCCTGTCTTATCTGGAACAGTTCAGATTTATTATTGTCCCAAAAGGGACAGTTAGGTTATAATAATAAAAATGTCATGGCTTGTATATCACAATTTTGAAGAAATCCTGATAGCAACCCTTGGTCTTATCGTCTCACTCAGGGCTTATCTTTATGGCAGAGCAAATAAACAGGACAGTGAGAATAGGGCAAGGCTTTTTATATACTCTGCGGGTTTTTTCATCCTTTCAACAAGCAGCGCAATCCATGCCCTTATTCACATATTAAACCTGGATGAAAACATGCTCTTTCAGACACTGACAGGATATTCCCTCGGTTTGTTCCTTATTATTCTTTCTATATCTACAAAGGAACCCGAGAGAAAGACCCTTTTGCCCTTCCTTCTATACATGCCTCTTACTATACTTTTACTTCCTGAGATTTATAAGAACCTTCCTGACTTTAAACTCTTCAGACCTCTAATCTGGATTATAGTTGCCTATCTTTCTGGTACCCTCTCCATCCTCCATATCGCCATGTATCAGAACTTCCCAATGAGGTCTTTACTCTATATGTCTTTAGCCTATGCCCTGATAGCGGTATCAGGGGTCTTTTTATTCTTTCCCAGTGCCATTGGTTCAACGCCATGGTTACACGGTCACCTTATGAGGCCTGTGGGATTCATGATAATATTTCTTTCCTTAAAAAAGAGGTTCTTCACATCTTTAAGGGGAAGTATTCTCTATAAGACCCTATCGGCCTTTTCCCTTCTTTCTGGCCTGCCTCTTATTTTCCTGGGCATAACCATCCTTTATCAGGAGATCAGCCCGATAGATATAATCGGAAATCGCCTGCTTATATTTCTTATGCTCTTGATAACATTAGTCGTTGCCCTGATATTCGGGATAGGTGTAATCACAAAGCTCATAAATCCTATCGTGAGTCTTAAAAGGGAAGTAGATTATGTAACAGAGAAGGGTCTGAGCCACAGGGTTCATATTTCTTCATCAAGGGATGAAATAGAGGAACTTGCCCTTTCCTTTAACAGGATGGTTTCGGACCTTGAAAGAAGTGTGGCAGAGCAATTAAGACTCAGTCGCCTTGCTGCTACAGGAGAACTTGCCGCCACACTTGCCCACGAGATAAGAAATCCATTGAATGCAATTCAAGGAGCAGCATCTTATATAAGAAAGAATTTCAGGGGTACACTCCTCACAGAATTTTTAAAGATAATTAATGACGAGGTCTCAAGAATAAACAAACTGACAACGAATTTACTTAATTTTGCGAGACCCATGTCCCCAAACCCAACCCCTTCGAACATTAATTCAGTAGTTAACAGCACCATCGAGCTTATCAGGGCTGAATTTGAAGAAAAGGGTGTTAATCTTAAAACAGACCTCACTGAGACTTTGCCCGAGGTTATTATTGATACGAACCAGATAAAGCAAGTACTAATTAACCTGCTGATCAATGCCCTCGATGCAACAGATAGGGGCGGTTTCGTGCATATTACAACAGGCTCATCGGATGGTAAAATAATGGTCTGTGTCATTGACTCAGGCAAGGGTATTAAAGAGGAAGACATAAAGAATATATTTAATCCCTTTTTTACCACAAAGACATCAGGGACAGGTCTTGGCCTTGCGATTGCTGACAGGATAGCAAAGGAACACGGAGGTGAGATCACGGTAGAAAGCCGCGAAGAAAGGGGCAGCAGATTCTGTCTCTTCCTTCCTTTGAGGAGAAGATGAAAAAAAGGATACTAATAGTCGATGATGAAATAAACACACTAAGGGTACTTAAGACAGCCCTCGGAAAAAGTTACGAGATAACCACTGCCAGAAATGCGGAAGAAGCCTTATCAGTCCTGGATTCAGGAGGGGTCAACCTTATTTTATCTGACTACAGGCTTCCTGATATGGATGGCATAGAACTCCTCAAAAGGGTCAGGGGTCAACTGCTTGACATACCCTTTGTGATCATAACAGCCTACGGTACCATAGAGAGGGCTGTAGAGGCTATGAAAAGGGGGGCATATACATACCTTACAAAACCTGTCAATCTTGACATACTCTATTCAATCGTCAGGGAGGCCCTTTCAGGAGATGGTTCCCATGAAGAAAAGAGAACAGGTGAAGAAAACTATCAGTTATTGAACCTCCTCGGAAAATCAAAGGCCATGAGAGAGGTCTTCTCGACCATAAGGCGTGTAAGCAAAACCGATGCGAGAGTCCTCATACTCGGTGAAACCGGCACAGGAAAGGAACTTGTTGCCAGGGCGTTACACTATTCATCCCTCAGGGCCTGTAAACCCTTTATAACAATTGATTGCACAACCATTCCAAAGGATCTTCTGGAGAGTGAGCTCTTTGGTTATGACAAGGGTGCCTTCACCTGTGCCTATGAGGATAAGGTGGGTCTTATAGAAATGGCAGATGGCGGCACCTTATTCTTTGATGAGATTGGAGACCTCGAATTTTCATTACAGAAAAAGCTCCTCAGATTTATTCAGGAAAAGGAGTTCAGCAGGGTTGGTAGCAATAAAAAGCTAAGGGTAGATGTCAGGATAATAGCTGCGACAAATCGAGACTTAGAAGATGCGGTAAGGAGAGGAGATTTCAGGGCAGATCTCTTTTATCGACTCAATGTCATATCTATATACATACCGCCACTTAGAGAAAGAAAAGAGGATATACCGGTCCTTACCTTGCACTTTCTTGACATCTTTAATAAGAAGTCCGGGAAGGACATAAAAGGCATAGATCCAGAGGTTATGAAGATACTCATTGATTATGACTGGCCGGGGAATGTGCGAGAACTTGAGAATGTAATTGAAAGGGCTGTAATACTCTGCAATTATGATTATATAACGAGGAATTGCCTCCCGAATAAACTCATGCAAACCTCAACAGATAATCTCTATGGTGAAGATAGTGCAGGAGAATTGAATCTTCTCGCCATAGAAAAGAGATTGATCCTGTCAGCCCTTCAGAAGACATCATGGAATCAATCGATGGCATCGAGGCTCCTCGGCATCAGCAGAAAACAGCTAAGGACAAAGATGAAGAATCTCGGCATCCCCTTCTCATCACCTCAGATAGAGCAATAGATACTTCATTCTTAATCTTAATTTTGCATTAAGATGGAATGACCGCCTCAAAAAACTTTTATAACAGGGGATGAATGAGTGAAAGGGACATTACTCAAGGGGCTTTCAATGTATAGTTGATTATGTTAAATTATTATATGAGATATGGTCTAATCTTTTTATTGATCCTTGCCATTTCAGGCTGTTCTCAGTCGCATCCAGATATACATATCAGCGATATCGTTGCCCTTCCCTCCCCTGTTATGAAGGGTGTAGTTTCTGTATTCATGAGGATTAGCAACAATGGTGGAAAGGATTACCTGATTGGTGCAAAGACAGATATTAAGGGTTCCATAGTCGAACTGCATGATGTAAAGAATGGCAGGATGGTTAAGGTCGATAGGATAAAGATACCCACAAAAGATAAAGTAGAGATGGTACCTAGAGGACTGCATATTATGATATTTAATCTGCCTGACAACATAATGAATGGCGACGAGATTAACCTCTATATGATATTTGACAAATCGGGCGAAAGAGCAGTAAAATTTAAGGTCTTAAAAAAACATTAGGAGGCTCTAAATGAAAAAGCTGTTAGTATCGATAGTTTCCATCATTTCAGTAGTTTTTTCATCTTCAATTGCCCTTTCAGAGGGACAGAGACATAATCATGATTGCAGAAAGGATTGCAAATGTATGGCTATGAACCATTCAGAGCATGGCTCACATATGGGGCAGGCCATGCCCTCACAGGATGATATAAAGGCCATCCCATCCTGCAAATACTGTGGTATGGACAGAGAAAAATTCTCTCATGCCAGAATGCTTATTGAATATGAGGATGGTTCATCTACAGGCACATGCAGTATCCACTGTACAGCCATTGAACTGTCCGTAAATCTTGATAAGACCATTAAGTCGATCTTGGTAGGAGATTACAATACAAAAAAATTGATCGATGCTGAAAAGGCCATATGGGTGATGGGCGGCAGCAAAATGGGCGTAATGACAAAGAGGGCGAAGTGGGCCTTCGAGAAAAAGGAGGATGCCGAGGCCTTTATAAAAGAAAATGGTGGAAAGACTGCAACCTTCGAGGAAGCGCTCAAGGCTGCCTATGAGGATATGTATGAAGATATAAAGATGATAAGAGAAAAGAGGAAGATGATGAGGCAAAAGATGGAACACAGGCACGAACATAAACACTGACAATAAACCTTAATGTTGCATAAATTCGGTATCGCAGATAAAAGTTTTTTCACCATGCCAGCCTCCGATAATAAGTTAATTTTTGTAGCCTTTAGGTTAATTCACGCTATACTTCTCTGCTCTATTGCCCTATTTCTATACTGCACTACACTTCTGGCACCCGTCTCTGCTCAGGAGATAAAACCACTTACCCCTTCTAAAAAAGACAAATGCCCTGTCTGCGGTATGTTTGTTTATAAATACCCTGACTGGACAGCACAGATAATATTCAAAGACGGTACTGTTGTCTTTTTCGATGGCGTCAAGGATATGGTAAAATATTACCTCAATATGAATAAATATGCCCCTTTGAGGAAGGTCTCTGATATATTGGCCCTCTTTGTGAATGATTACTATAGCCTGAAACCTATAGACGCAAAAAAGGCCTTTTATGTTATAGGAAGTGATGTCTATGGCCCCATGGGAAAGGAACTTATACCCTTTGCAAAAGAGGCAGAGGCAAAGGAATTCATGAAGGACCATAAGGGGGTCAAGATATTGACCTTTCAGGGAATAACGGCAGAAACATTGAAATCGCTCGAAGAATGAGAAGGTCATCGGTCTTTTTTATTCAGACAGCGATTGGTTTCATCATCCTCTGTCTCATCTTTATACACTCCCATATGAGCATTAAAGACAGAGAAAATGAAATCTCTTTAAAGAAGGAGATGGTAAAGGTCCTCGGGATTACGGACCTCTGTCTCTTCACTGA
This sequence comes from Thermodesulfovibrionales bacterium, assembly GCA_046290845.1. Classification (GTDB taxonomy): domain Bacteria; phylum Nitrospirota; class Thermodesulfovibrionia; order Thermodesulfovibrionales; family UBA9159; genus JBBIPQ01. Next base: position 4,165 of record JBKBUA010000063.1, on the reverse strand, counting down.
GGCAAGGTATACGAGGCATCCTTCAATGGCTGATCTGAACACACCCTTTCAGGACTATCCCCTGTCGCTCGAACACTTTCCATCAGGGTCATTGATTGGACCGCCGGGGCATGTTAAAAAGCTGAATCTTGAAATCTCAGCAGCTCAGAGTAAAAACCTGAGTTAAAAGAATGAATAGGGTCAGGAATATCCTCGATTTCACCATCTCATCGCTACTCAGGAGAAAGGCAAGGAACATTTCGCTCTTCATCGTCTATACCTTTGTTGTTTTCATCCTTGCCTCTGTAATGTTCTTCACACATGCCTTAAGGAGAGAAGCTAATCTCATTTTGAAGGATGCACCTGAGATAGTTGTCCAGAGGGTCATGGCAGGAAGGCATGATCTCATACCAGCAACATATATCAATAGGATAAAGACCATACCAGGGGTTCGTTCTGTTAAGGGTCGATGGTGGGGGTATTATTTTGACCCAATTGCCGGTGCAAATTACACATTGATTGTAGTAAATCCTGAGACTTTAATATCAGGAATCGGTCTGTCCGAGATCGCCAGTGGAAGTATAATAATCGGCAGTGGCATATCAAAGGCACGTATTATTTATGAAGGTGATACCATGCCTTTCAGGGCTTATAATGGTGAGACCCTTTATCTTAAGATCAAGGGTGTTCTGCCATCGGAATCAGAACTCGTAGCCACAGATACTATTCTCATATCGGAAGGGGATTTTAAGAAACTCTTAGGAGTTCCTTCAGGATATTACACAGACACTGTTATAAGTGTTGCAAATAAGAGAGAGATCACGACAGTGGCAAGAAAGATTACAGAGATTCTTCCTGATACAAGACCCATCGTCAGGGATGAAATACTCAGAACCTACGACTCTATCCTGAACTGGCGAAGCGGAATAGTTATGATGATATTCTGGGGTGCCCTCGCTTCATTCATAATCTTTGCCTGGGACAGGGCAACAGGGCTTAGTGCTGAGGAGAAAAAAGAGATAGGCATATTAAAGGCCATAGGATGGGAGACATCGGATGTATTAATGATGAAGTTCTGGGAGGGTATGGTCATTTCGCTGTCCTCGTTCTTTGCGGGGATAATACTGGCCTATATCCATGTCTTCTTTACATCCTCCTTTATCTTTAAGCCTGTGCTTATGGGATGGTCAGTGTTATATCCTGACTTCAGGCTTATTCCTTTCATTGATCCTTACCAGATAGCAACCCTCTTCTTCCTCGTTGTCTTGCCTTACACGGTAGCAACTATTGTCCCCTCCTGGAGGGCTGCAACTATTGACCCTGACTCGGTTATGAGATGATCAGGCTAAAGGACATAAAAAAGGTCTTCAACTCAGGAAGACCTGATGAGTTTACTGCAGTGAGAGGGATCACTATCGATATAAAACTCGGAAATGTAACTGTTCTGAAGGGACCGAGTGGTTCTGGCAAGACCACTTTGCTCAGTGTTCTTGGTTGTATGGCAAGACCGACAGAAGGCAGGATATGGCTGAGAGATAAAGAGGTCACAAGTCTTCCCGAAAGATTTCTCACCGAGATAAGAAGAAAGACCTTTGGTTTTGTCTTTCAGCAGTTCAACCTCATCAGGGGGATCACGGTACTTGAAAACATAATGCTTCCTGCCTATCCATGGGAGAACCTAAGGGATATAAGAGAAAGGGCCTTTGAGCTCATCAGACTCTTTAATCTATCAGGCAAAAAATCTTTAAAGGTCGAATTGTTATCAGGAGGTGAGCAACAGAGGGTTGCTATTGCAAGGGCACTAATAAATAATCCCGATATTATTATTGCTGATGAACCAACAGCGCACCTCGACACTACACTCTCTCGAGAGTTTATGGAATATCTGAAGATGCTGAAAGGAAAAGGTAAAACCATCATAATAGCCAGTCATGACCCTATTGTGTATGAATCAGAAACGGTTGATCAGGTTTTAAATATGAGGGATGGAAGACTCATAAGTGAAGTTCCATGATATTAAATCCTGCTATAATAGCTCTCTTGCTTTCATCCTTCTTGCTGAGCGGCATGATCCTTTATTCTGCCTACTTCGGCCTTCAGATACTGAGGAGATGGGACATAAAAAGCGGAAGCGAAACCCAACTCGGCCTTGAGAGAAGGACCTACCTCATCTCGACGATTTTGAGCTATGCCTTTGCCTTTCAGTTGGTATCATTATTTCTGTTTATCTATACGGCAGATAATCTTCACACAATCTTTTCCGGTGCAATGTGTGCTGCTGGCACCTTTAATGTAAACAGATTCGGCTATCCTGCCCTTATATTAAAGATCATCTCTTTCTTGACAGCAGGTCTATGGCTCATCCTGAATCATGCTGACAACAGGGGCTATGATTATCCCTTGATAAAGAAAAAGTATCTCCTATTAATCATTATATCGCCTGTCTTCCTTACAGAAGCGGTCATAATAACTATTTATCTCCTCAGCCTCAGGGCTGATGTAATAACCTCCTGCTGCGGTGCCCTCTTCAGTTCTCAAAAGGAAGGGTTAATCTCTGAGATAGTTTCACTTCCACCCTCGGTCGCAAGGTTTCTCTTCTTTACATCCATCCCTGCGACAATCCTTTCAGGGCTTTACTTCTATAAATCTGGGAAAGGGATTTACATATTTTCATCCCTCTCTGTAATGAGTTTTATTATCTCGATTGTATCGATTATCTCTTTTATATCCCTTTACATATATGAACTCCCCACACATCATTGTCCCTTCTGCATACTTCAGAAGGAATATAATTATATCGGTTATCCCATCTATACAAGTCTCTTAATCGCAACGATATGCGGTGCTGGCGCCGGGGCACTGAATCCCTTTAGAAACAGAGAAAGTTTAAAAGAAATCATACCTCCCTTACAGAAAAGGCTTTCGATTGTATCATCAATCGCCTATGTCCTGCTCCTCGCCGTTACTGTTTACGAGATCTTGACTTCTGATTTCAGGCTTTAATCCTTCATTACCTTTCAACTATCAATCATTGCCCCTGCCCTTTGTAAGGAAACTGAGGAGACGGGCAACAAAGATCCCGAAGATCCCTCCTATTAAGGCGCCGAAGGCACTTATAAATCCTATAACAACAATCACTCCCAAGATAACAATTATGGATTCCCTGCTCACCGTATATCCGAGGAGGAAACTCAGGTCATGGGCAACAGCATCCTTCCAGCCACCTCCGAGGGAACTGCCGAGCAACAAATCCATGCTCAGGGAGACAATGATGCCCATAATGCCACCGCCAATGAGCCCGATATAAAAACCCTTTTTCAATCCTCTATCCCGTATTTTTTTAATTTTCTGTAAAGTGTCGCGAGGTCTATTCCAAGCACCTTCGCCGTCTCCTCCTTATTTCTGCCCCGCGACATATATATCCCCTGAATAAGATTCTTTTCATAACCCTCAATTGATGCCTTTAGGGTAGATACCTCTACATGTCCTGCTGGGGTCTTTCTTATCTTCTCCGGTAAGTCACTCTCCGTTATATATTCACCCCTTGATAAGACAACAGCCCTTTCGATCACATTCCTCAATTCCCTTACATTCCCAGGCCATGAATACTGCATAAGCCACCTCATGGCATTGCCATCAACACCCTTAACAGCCTTTTTATTCTCCTCTGAATAGATCCTCACAAAATGGTTAACGAGCAATGGTATGTCTTCTTTTCTTTCCCTCAATGGTGGTATCTTAATCTCTATAACATTCAATCTATAATAGAGGTCTTCCCTAAAGGTCTTATTGGCGATCTTTTCCTCGAGGTTCTGGTTTGTGGCAGTAATCAATCTAATATCAACCGTTCTGGGCCTCGTATCACCTAAGGGAGTAACCTCCGAGTTTTCAATAACCTTCAGTATCTTAGCCTGAAGCCCCAGAGGCATATCACCTATCTCATCGAGGAAAAGGGTGCCCTGATCAGCCATAACTATCAAACCAGTCTTATCAGAGACAGCACCTGTGAAGGCCCCCTTTTTATAACCAAAGAGTTCTGACTCGAGAAGACCCTCAGGAATAGCAGAGCAATTTATCGAGATAAAGGGCTTATCCCTCCTCGGACTGTTACAGTGGATAAGTTCAGCGAGAAGACCCTTACCTGTTCCACTTTCGCCAAGGAGTAGTATATTGCTCTTAGTAGGTA
>JBKBUA010000062.1:0-11953 GCA_046290845.1 Thermodesulfovibrionales bacterium | reverse complement strand
ATAACCTCCTGTAAGATTTTAATGTTGCATAAATAAGGGGTTTTAAAGGATGGTTGCCTTTTTTGTCAATTATGAGGAAACAATCCCCTTTCGAAGAGATTATTTTTGAGGAAACGCGATCCTTTGACGATTACATACAAATTTTGCTACAATAAATTAACCCATGTCGAAAGAAAGCTTATTGGAGGGTCTTAATCCCCAGCAAAGAGAAGCCTTGATTCATACAGAAGGGCCACTTCTTATTCTTGCTGGTGCAGGAAGTGGAAAGACGAGGGTAATCTCTCATAAATTTGCCTACCTCGTGAAATCAAAAAGACTTACTCCCGCTTCAATCCTGACCGTCACCTTCACGAATAAGGCAGCAAGAGAGATGAAGGAAAGGATAGTATCTCTTAGTGGCAAGAATTTAAACGGTCTCTGGATAGGGACATTTCATTCTCAGTGTTGTCGTATCTTGAGAAAAGAGATAGACAAACTCGGTTTCGGGTCTGACTTTACAATTTATGACGATGATGACCAGTGCAATCTCATAAGACATATCCTCAGAGAGTTTAAGTTTCATGAAGCCCTCTTTAAGGGTGTCGCTGCAAAGATCAGTTCACTCAAATCATCCCTTGTAGGTCCTGAGGAGTTTCTGTCCACAGGTGATGGTTTTGGCTTTGATGAAAAACTTGCAAAGGTTTATATGCGCTATCAGGCAGAACTTAAAAGATGCAATGCCCTCGATTTCGACGATCTTATCGGATTCACAGTTACACTATTTGAGAAATACCCTGAAATACTCAAAAAATATCAAGATGCCTTCTCTTATATTCTCGTTGATGAATTCCAGGATACAAATTATGCCCAATACAAATTGCTGAAATTAATAGCATCAGGTCACAGAAACATATCTGTAGTAGGCGATGATGACCAGAGCATTTATCGGTTCAGAGGCGCCGATGTTACGAATGTATTCAGATTCGAAAAGGATTTCCCAGGTACGAGGGTAATAAAACTTGAGCAAAATTATCGTTCGACACAAAATATTCTCAATGTAGCAAGTGCAGTAATATCGAGGAATCCAAAAAGAAAACCAAAAGAACTCTGGACAGGTAGAGGATATGGTGAGAAGGTATGCTATTGCTGGCTCAATAATGAGGATGAAGAGGCCAGTCATGTTACAAAGACGATCAGGGAACTTTATCTCAAGGGACCCTATGATTATAGAGACTTTGCCATACTTTACCGTGTAAATGCCCAGTCGAGGTCAATTGAAGAGGCCTTGAGGAGTGAGGGGGTGCCTTACAGGATCGTTGGTGGTATAAGTTTTTATCAGAGAAGGGAGATAAAAGATATTGTCGCTTATATGAGACTGGCTGTTAATCAAAATGATAACGTAAGCCTGAGACGGATAATAAATGTACCTGCCAGAGGCATAGGAGCAGCAACCCTCACAAGGATTGAGAACGAAGCCAAGAAAAAATCTTTAAGCCTCTATGAAACAATCAGGACCCTTGTAAAATCTGCTCCCCTATCACCCCAGTTAAAGGAAAAACTGGAGGAATTCGTGAAACTCGTTGATAAGATCAAAACAAAGGGTTATAAGACTGCAGCAGACATGATCCACAATGTTGTCGAACTAACAGGATACCTCGATTATATTGATGACGAAGAAAGGGTCAGTAATATAAAGGAACTTATATCCTCAGGCTCTGATACAAATGTAAAGGACTTTCTTGAGAAGGTCTCATTATTTACAAATCTTGATGAAGAGGTTGCCGAAAATGTGGTCTCTCTTATGACGCTTCACAGCGCCAAAGGACTCGAATTTCCAGTAGTATTTATCGTAGGGCTTGAGGAAGGGATTCTCCCTTACTTCAAGGCCCTCGAAAGCGAAGATGAGCTAAATGAGGAGAGAAGGCTATTCTATGTTGGAATCACGAGGGCAAAGGAAATACTTTATCTCACTGGAGCAAGAAGGCGAAAGCTTTATGCAAAGGCAAAGGATCAGGAGCCATCTCGTTTCCTCTCTGATATACCGAAGAACTGCTGCGAATGGGTCGAAAAAGCACCTTCGTCTAAGATAACCGCAGAACTTGAAAGTGATAAGGTATCAAGGAAAACTATAGTTCCATATGTCACAGGTTGCAGGGTCAGGCATCCAAAATGGGGTATCGGGGTTGTAAGGGATTGCTACGGAGAAGGTGACGAACAAAAGGTAACGGTTAACTTCCCGAGCATTGGTATAAAAAAACTCGTACTACGTTTTGCAAATTTAGAAAAGATATAATGGGTAATGGTGTTAAGATAGAGATAGGTCATGTGGCCCTTCTTGCAAGGCTTGCATTAACAGGAGAAGAAGAAAAACGGTTCGGTGATCAGTTGAATACAATCCTCGATTACATAGGTAAACTCAATGAACTCGATACATCAGAAATTCCTCCTACATCTCATGTTCTTGAGATACAGAATGTCATGCGTGAAGACATTGCCAGCCCTTCCCTTTCAAAAGAAAAGGCTCTTTCGAATGCACCTGATAAAACAGAGGATTTCTACAGGGTCCCAAAGATAATCGACTAAAATGTTGAGATGTATGTTAAGGGCAAAGATCCACATGGCGACAGTAACAGAGTCTAATCTCGAGTACGAGGGAAGTATAACCATAGATGAGGAAATACTGACAGAGGCAGGCATACTTCCATATGAACAGGTAATGGTGAGTAACCTCAATAACGGAGAGCGGTTTGAGACGTATGTAATACCAGGTAAAGTAGGAGAGATCTGCCTTAATGGCCCAACGGCAAGAAAAGGAGTTGTGGGAGACCGGATAATCATATTCTGCTATGAATATATGAATCCTGACGAGGCCTGTAATCTCAAACCAAAGATAATCAGGCTTGATGCTAATAACAGGATCATGAGATAACAGGGATGGAAGAAACAGGTATCGTAAAGAGTCTGAGCGGTGCACTGGCTATTGTTGTTGTAGAAAGAAAGTCTGCCTGCGACCAATGCAAGGCAGGTTGTAAGGTTACTGATTCAGGAGCGGAGATAGAGGCATTAAACCCTGTAAAGGCAAAGATAGGCCAGAGAGTAAAGGTTATCATGAAACCTTACACATATCTGAAAGGTTCGATAATCATCTATGGAATTCCTGCCCTTGCCCTAATCATAGGAGCAATAATTGGAAAGGAATTGCTCGCGTCGATTCATCCATTTACAGGCCTTGACCCTGATGTCGTATCTGCAATCACTGGATTCGGCGCATTCGTCCTCTCCTTTTTGGTTGTAAAGATCTGGAGCATGAAGATAGAGAAAAAGATAGAATACAAACCTGTAATAGAGGAAATACTTGAATAGGGGGTTTTATGGCTAACTTTGATGTCAACAAGATCAGAAATGTTGCAGTAATTGCCCACGGAGGTGCAGGTAAGACCTCTTTGACAGAAGCTATGCTCTTTAATTGCGGTTCCATTGAGAGAATGGGCTCTGTTGATAATGGCACAACAACAACAGACCATGAACCTGAAGAGATATCGAGGAAGATAACCATCTCCTCTTCAATCTGTTTCTGTAACTACAACGGGTACAGGATAAATATTATCGATACACCAGGCTTCATAAACTTCATTGAGGATACGAGGGGATGTTTAAGGGCGGTAGACGGAGCTATAGTAATCGTCAGCGCCATTTCAGGGGTAAAGGCAGAGACAGAAAAGATCTGGAAATATGCCTGTGAGTTTGAGATACCGAGGATAGTATTTATAAATAAGATGGATAAGGAGAATGCAAGTTTCAGCAGGGCCATTTCAGAGATTGAGAAATCCTTTGAATCTGAGGCTATTCCGCTTCAGATCCCTATTGGTTCAGGAGATACATTCAGGGGGATCGTTGATCTTATAAATATGAAGGCCTTTAACTTTACCGATGGAAAGTCAAAGGAGATAGATATTCCCTCTGAAATCATTACAGAGGTTGAGGGATTCAGAAAAAAGCTGATCGAGAAGATCGCAGAGGCAGATGATACCCTCCTTGAGAGGTATCTCGAAGGTGGTGAATTAACCCCTGATGAGATCGTAAAGGGTATAAAGGAGGGGTCTTTGACAAGGAGGTTTATTCCTGTCGCCTGCGGCTCTGCTACCAAGAATGTAGGAATAAATAAGCTCATCGATGATTTAATCCTCTGTTTACCATCACCTGTTGAAATGGCTCGAATATCACCTATCAGGGGGAAAAATCCAAAGGATGGTAAAGAAGTAGAGAGAAGAGTAGAAGAAAAAGAGCCCCTCTCTGCCTATGTCTTTAAGACTATAGCAGACCCCTATGCGGGGAAGTTGTCGATATTCAGGGTTTACTCTGGAGCGATAAAGGCGGATTCAACGGTTCTGAACTCTTCAACAGGCACAAAGGAAAGGATCGGTCAGGTCTTCTATCTCCTCGGGAAAAAGCAGATACCTGCCCAGATTATAGGTCCCGGTGAGATCGGGGTTGTGGCAAAACTGAAGGAAACAAATACCGGAGACACACTTTCTGATGAATCCCATCCCATAACATTCGATAAGGTAAGATTTGCAGAACCCCTTATATCCTATGCGATAGCACCAAAAAGCAAAGGGGATGAAGACAAGGTCAGTTCAGGTTTACACCGCATCCTTGAAGAAGACCCTACACTGAGATTCCATAGAGACGAGGAGACAAAGGAGATGATTCTTTCCGGAATGGGACAGGTTCATCTCGACGTTACCCTCGAAAAACTAAAGAGGAAGTTCGGGGTTGAGGTTGTAATGAAGACCCCAAAGATACCTTATAGAGAGACTATAAAGACCTCGGCAAAGGCACAGGGGAAGTATAAGAAACAATCAGGTGGAAGAGGGCAGTATGGAGACTGTTGGATAGAGATAGAGCCCCTGCCGCGAGGAGGAGGGTATGAGTTCGTTGACAAAATAGTTGGTGGCGTGATACCCCAGCAGTACAGGCCGGCTGTTGAAAAGGGTATTTTAGAAACTATGAAAGAAGGAATCCTCGCTGGATACCCAATAGTTGATCTGAAGGTTACCCTCTATGATGGCTCCTATCATTCAGTTGATTCCTCCGAAATGGCCTTTAAGATTGCTGGCTCTATGGCACTTAAAAAGGCCTTTATGGAGGCAAAGCCTGTCATACTCGAACCAATAATGAAGGTAGAAGTAACAGTACCTGACGAGAGTCTCGGTGCTGTGATAGGGGATCTTAACTCAAAAAGAGGAAAGGTTCAGGGCGTAGAGCCACAGGCAGGAAGCAATCAAAAGATTCTCGCCCTCGTCCCCATGGCAGAGATGCTGACCTATGCTAATCAACTCCATAGCCTCACATCTGGAAGAGGTCTTTACTCAATGGAGTTCTCACATTACGAGGAGGTACCAGGACACATTGCCCAGAAGATAATCGCTGAGAAAGAGACAAAGAAGGCAGAAGAAAATGCTTGACAAGAAATCTTAATAATCCTATAATGTTTTCAAATAAATTTCGGCTTGGGGTTGAGTTTCCCATTGAGGGGGGCCTAAAGATTTAAAAACCTGAATTTTCACTGCTCTTAAAAAATTGAGCAGGGAGGAGGGATTATGGACCTATCAAGGCGTGCCTTCCTAAAGCTCTCAGGAGGGACTTTATTAATCAGTTCTTTAGGTATCGACCTTTCGGCATCAAGGGCCTATGCCCAGACCTTAAGAATCAAGAACGCAAAAGAAACACTCACTATCTGTCCTTACTGCTCCGTTGGATGTGGTATCATTGCTCACAGTCAGGATGGCAGGGTTATAAACACAGAGGGAGACCCCGACCATCCAATTAATGAAGGAACCCTCTGCTCAAAAGGTCAGTCTCTTTATCAGATAGTAAATAATCCTGTTAGAATCACAAAGCCCCTTTATCGTGCACCTGGTGCAAAGGAATGGAAGGAGGTTGAATGGGACTGGGCACTTGATCAGATTGCAAGGAGGGTCAAGGATACCCGTGATAGAACCTTCAAGATAACATCTAAATCAAAAATAAAAGAAAAACAGCCAGATGGAACGGAAAAAGAGGTTGAAAAAGAATTCGTCGTTAACAGAACCGATGGCATCGCCCATGTGGGCAGCGCTGCCCTCGATAACGAGGAATGTTATCTCCTTCAGAAACTCCTCCGTTCCTGGGGCCTCGTCTATATAGAACATCAGGCACGAATATGACACTCCGCTACTGTAGCGGCTCTGGCAGAGTCGTTCGGTCGCGGGGCAATGACAAACCACTGGATAGACTTTAAAAATGCCGATGTTGTACTCGTAATGGGTGCAAATCCTGCTGAAAATCATCCGATCTCGATGAAATGGGTTATGAAGGCAAAGGAAAGGGGCGCAAAGCTCATAGTTGTTGACCCACGATTCACAAGAACAGCAGCAAAGGCAGATATATACTGCCCAATGCGTTCCGGCACTGATATTGCTTTCCTCGGAGGAATGATAAACTATATCCTCCAGAACAATCTTTACTTTAAAGAATATGTAGTCAATTACACAAACGCCTCATTCCTCGTAAATCCAGAGTTTAAAGGACCTGGTGAACTTGATGGTGTATTTTCTGGCTATGACCCAAAGACAAGGAAGTATGACAAAAAGACCTGGTCCTACCAACTTGATGAAAATGGCGTTCCAAAGAAAGACCCTACTCTAAAAGACCCTCAATGTGTGTTCCAGCTTCTTAAGAAACATTATTCCCGTTATACCCTCGACAGGGTTGCCCAGATAACAGGTGCACCAAAGGAAAAGATACTCGAGGTTTACAAGACCTACGCCTCCACAGGAAAACCAGACAGGGTCGGCACAGAACTCTATGCAATGGGATGGACACAGCACACCGTTGGAACCCAGAATATCCGAGCAATGGCAATGATACAGTTGCTTCTCGGAAACATTGGCATGGCTGGAGGTGGAATAAATGCCTTAAGGGGTGAATCGAATGTCCAGGGCTCAACAGACCATGGATTATTATTCCATATCCTTCCAGGTTATCTCCCTGTGCCGTCAGCTACTTTATCGGATCTCACAAAGTATATTGAAAAATACACACCAAAGACAAAGGACCCTAAGAGTGTGAACTGGTGGGGTAACAGGAATAAATATATAGTGAGCTATCTCAAGGCAATATGGGGTGATAAGGCAACAAAGGAGAACGACTTTGGCTATGCCTGGCTTCCCAAGCTTGATGAAGGTCAGAATGGTTCATGGCTCGTTCTCTTTGACCAGATGCTGAAAGGTAAGTTTGAGGGGTTCTTTGCCTGGGGTCAGAACCCTGCCTGTTCTGGCAGCAATGCTGGAAAGGTAAGAAAGGCTCTGCAGAAACTTAAATGGATGGTTAATGTGAATCTCTTTGAGAATGAGACAGGCTCTTTCTGGAAGGCTCCTGATGTTAAGCCAGAGGAGATACAGACAGAGGTCTTCTTCCTTCCCTGTGCATCATCAGTTGAAAAGGAAGGAAGCATAACAAATTCAGGAAGGCTTGCCCAGTGGAGATATAAAGCTATAGAACCAATGGGGCAGTCAATGCCCGACTCTGAAATAATGAATGAACTCTATTTCAGAGTAAAAAAGCTCTATCAGAAAGAAGGCGGTAAATTCCCTATACCAATACTCAATCTCACCTGGAACTATGGCGAAAGTGGTCCCGAGGGAAAGATAAAGAAGATAAATACCCATCTTATCGCGAAGGAGATAAATGGATATTACCTCGAAGATATCTTTGACACAAAGGCCACACCTCCAAAACAGATAGGCAAAAAGGGGCAACTCTGCACGAATTTTGTAACCCTTCAAGCAGATGGAACGACCTCCTGTGGAAACTGGATATACAGTGGCAGTTACACAGAAAAGGATGGAAAGGTTATAAATATGATGGCACGTAGGGGAAAGAAGGATATAAATGACCTTGGACTTTACCCAGAGTGGGCATGGTGCTGGCCTGTAAACAGAAGGATCCTTTATAATCGGGCCTCTGTTGACCTTCAGGGTAAACCATGGGATAAAAAACGGTCAGTAATATCCTGGAACCCAACAAAGATTAATCCTCAGACAAATAAGCCCGGCACATGGGAAGGAGATGTACCTGATGGACCCGCGCCACCAATGGGTATGGAAGGTGGAAAATATCCATTCATAATGAGGGCAGAGGGAGTTGGACTTATCTTTGGCCCAGGTCTTGCCGATGGACCATTCCCCGAGCATTATGAGCCCCTTGAATGCCCGTTGCAGGAGAATCCACTTTCAAAGAAACACAGGATAAATCCAACAGTAAAACTTTTCTATCCTGTAAAAGGCCCTCATGATATGCCCGAGGAAAAGGGGCCTGCAGAAGACATATTTTATAGTTGTGACATAAGGTATCCCTATGTAGCAACTACCTATCGTGTCTCAGAACACTGGCAGACAGGGGTGCTTACAAGACACCTACCATGGCAACTTGAGATGATGCCACAGCAGTTTATTGAGATCAGCAAGGAGCTTGCTGCTGAGAAGGGCATAAAGAGCGGTGATAAGGTGATAGTATCTTCTGCAAGAGGAAAGGTCTGGGCAATAGCTGTAGTTACTGAAAGGCTGAAACCATTCAAGGTAATGAACCAGACAATTCATCAGATAGGGCTACCATGGTGTTTTGGTTGGCAGTATCCTGAGGATGGAAGTGGCGGTGACAGCTCAAATCTCCTTACGCCGACCATTGGTGATGCCAATACACTCATCCCGGAGACAAAGGCCTTCATGGTCAATATAGAGAAGGCATAGGAGGTGAAGAGATGGCAAGAAAGGCTTTATTAATATCTCCCGAACTCTGCATAGGCTGCAGGGGCTGCCAGACTGCCTGCAAGAGCTGGAATCAGCTTCCTGCAACAAAGACAGTGAATAAGGGAACGTTTGAGAATCCACCAGACCTCACACCCAATCTATACAATAGAATCCGATATGTTGAGATTCCTTCAGAGACTAATATCGTTCGCTGGCTCTTTGTTAGCCAGAGATGCATGCACTGCGATGATGCAGGGTGCATGAGGATATGTCCTGCACCTGGTGCCCTCTTCAAGACAAAAGAAGGCGTTGTTGCCTTCAACAAAGAAAAGTGCATTGGCTGCAAGCTCTGTGTTGCTGGCTGTCCTTTTGATGTGCCGAGATACGATGAAAAAGACAAGATCTCAAAGTGCCACCTCTGCTCCGATAGAATTGCCGAGGGCCTCTCACCAGCCTGTGCAAAGACCTGTCCGACCGGTGCAATAGCCTATGGAGACAGGGATGAATTAATAGCAAGGGCACAAAAGGCAGGCTACCAGAAACTCTATGGAGAGGCTGACCTCGGTGGTCTCGGTGTACTTTATGCCTTTAAGGATGCACCGAAGATTTATGGCATGGATGAAAATCCTGCAATACCTGAGACCGTTATATTCTGGCATAAGGTTCTGAAGCCCCTTGCCTACATAGGTCTTGGAGGTGCTGTTGCAGCCTCGCTTCTGCATTATCTCGTCATAGGGCCAAAGAAGGAAGAAGGAGGTGAATGATATGTCAAATCAGATGATAAGAAAGGCCACAGCCTTTGAGATATTCAATCACTGGGTAATGGCATTCAGTTTCTTTATATTGACTGTAACAGGATTCGCCTTTCTATTTCATATCGAGCAGGTAACTGCCATATTTGGTGGTGCAAACTCGATGAAACTCTGGCATAACTATGGTGGGCTTGTCTTTCTTGCATCACTTTTCCTATCGATATTCAATTACTTACCAGTATCACTGAGATTCGGGCCTGATGAGATCGGCTGGTTCCTTAAGGGAGGTGGTTACCTCTCGAAGAAGGCTACAGTTCCACCGCAGGACATAATCAACGCAGGCCAGAAACTTTACTATCTCTTTGTACTTCTTGCGGGGCTTGCCATCGCTGCATCAGGTCTTTTTATATGGCTCAGACCCCAGGTTCCTGACATAAGGAAATGGGTCTTACTCTCTCACCTCATCCACAACATCGCCTTTGATCTGTTCATGATAGCAGTTCCCCTTCATATCTATCTGGGAACCCTTGCAAATCCAGGCACCTTCAGGATAATGGTCTATGGTACCGTACCCCTCGAATGGGCACGAAAGAGGCATGCAAAATGGGTTCAGAGGCTTGGTTATTGATATAATTTTGCAGAGAGGAATAAAGCTTGGACATACTTAAAAAAATAGATGATGATCTCTCAGCCTCTTTAAAGGCGAGGGATGACCTGAGGGTCTCGACCCTCAGGATGATGAAAGCAGCCTTGAAGAATGCAGAGATAGAGAAGAGGCAAAAGGGAGGTCTTAAAGAAGAAGACATCACAGGGGTGCTGTCATCCCTTGTGAAACAGAGGAGGGAGTCTGTAGAACAATATACAAAGGCAGGTAGACAGGACCTTGCTGATAAGGAAAGTCGAGAGATAGAGATTATTCAAGAGTATCTTCCCGAGCAACTTTCAGAGGAAGAACTCGAAAGTCTCATAAGATCAACAATTCATGAGACTGGTGTATCGAGCGTTAAGGAAATTGGTAGACTCATGAAGGTTTTAATGCCCAGGGTGAAGGGAAGGGCGGACGGGAAGATCGTTAACGAGAAGGCCAGGGATATTCTCGAAGGGACGAGATGATAAGGAAACTTCCCCTGCTCTTCATCCTCATAATCGCCACTCCCTCCATCGCAGAGGAGCGTTACACCATACCAATTGAGAATTCTCCTTCTTATGGGCCTGAGAATGCACCTGTAACGATCATTGAGTTTCTCGATTATCAATGACCCCATTGTGTGGGGGTCGGTCCGACCATTGAGAGGTTATTGAGGGAGTATAAAGGGAAAATACGGCTTATTATAAAACACTATCCTTATAAATACAGGGATTTTTCCCATATTGCAGCAGAGGCAGCCATGGCTGCCCATGAGCAGGGTAAGTTCTGGCAGATGCATGAACTATTATTGAAAAGGTCCCCAAAGCTTGATAGAGATAGCCTTATTCAGTATGCAAAAGAACTTGGTCTCGATATGGGTAGGTTCACAGATTCTATCGATAGGATGAAGCACAGGGACATAATAGAAAGGGACAAGAAACTTGCTGTTAACCTTGACCTCTACAATACACCAACATTCTTTATCAATGGTAGAAAGGTAATTGGCAACAGACCTTATGAATACTTTAAAAAGGTCTTGGAGGAGGAGTTGAAGGGTGGAAAAAAATAGAAGACTTAAGACAGAAGGCAGGGCTTTTTTCTTTTTCCTGTGCTCAATCTTCTTTTTATTCGGTCTTTTTTATCCCTCGATAACTATGGCAGGACATCTTGAGCCCTTTAAGTCTGTCCCTGTACCTGAATCTAATCCCCAGACACCGGAGAAGATAGAACTCGGCAAAAAGCTTTTCTTTGACAGGAGGCTCTCTGGCGACGGAACAATGAGCTGTGCAACATGTCACAACCCTGAAGAGGCCTTTACAGATGGCCTTGATATATCCCTGAGTTATCCGACAACAAGGAACTGGAGGAATGCACCAACGCTAATAAATGTGGCCTTCAGTAAACACCTCTTCTGGGATGGAAGGGCAAGTTCCCTTGAGGATCAGGCATTATTCCCCATGATGTCAGCCTTTGAGATGAACCAGAATCTTGACTTTCTTGAGGAGGAATTGAGATCAGTACCTGAGTATGTTGATGCCTTTAAAAAGGTTTTTGGTGGTGAGATAACGAGGGAGAGGATAGCAATGGCAATAGCTTCCTTTGAAAGGACACTTGTGTCAAAGAATGCACCAATTGATAGATTCTTAAATGGTGATAAAGAGGCCCTCTCTCCTGAGGCAAAGAATGGATATAAGATCTTCACCGGTAAGGGAAAATGCTCTGAATGCCATTACGGAGTAAATCTCAGTGATGATAAATTCTATAATCTCGGAGTTCCTGAAAATAGGAAGATGGAAAAAGAC
>JBKBUA010000061.1:0-12142 GCA_046290845.1 Thermodesulfovibrionales bacterium | reverse complement strand
AGTCAATTGTGAGCCTCTTGTCTTTAACTAATGACATGGTTACTCCATGGCTTATTATAGCATATAAAAACGCATGGAGATGAAATTATTCAACCGTAACGCTCTTTGCGAGGTTTCTCGGCTTGTCAACATCATTTCCCCTCAGGACAGCAACATGATAGGCCAGAAGTTGGAGAGGAACAACATTTATAAAGGGCGTAAAGGCAGGGTGCGTTGGCGGTACCTTAACAAGCATATCTGCCTTTTCCTTGTATGCAGCAGGGGAATCTGTAATGACTATGACCCTCCCTCCCCTTGCCTTTACCTCCTCGATATTAGAGGCGATCTTTTCATGAAGGCTGTCAAAGGGTGCGAGGAATATGACAGGAAGTCCCTTCTCAATGAGTGCAATTGGCCCATGCTTCATCTCACCAGCAGGATAACCCTCAGAGGGGATATAGGAGATCTCTTTCATTTTTAAAGCCCCTTCGAGTGCAACAGGATAATTGATCCCTCTACCGAGGTAAAGAAGATTTTTTGCAGAAAGGATCGTTTCAGCAACCTCTTTAAGTTTACTGTCAGCCCTGAGAACCTTACCTATTAGAGAAGGCACATTCATAAGGAGAGAGGTCAAGGTCTCCTTCTCAATATCTGTAAGTTTCCCTTTTCTCACACCAATCGCTATAGCGAGAAGACAGAGTGCAGCAATCTGAGCAGTAAAGGCCTTAGTCGAGGCAACACCTATCTCGGGCCCTGCCCTCGTATAAAGAACAGCATCGGCCTCCCTCGTTGCGGTGCTGCCAACAACATTACATATCGTGAGAGTAAAGGCGCCCCTTTCTTTTGCCTCCCGTTGTGCAGCCAGGGTATCAGCCGTCTCCCCTGATTGTGTGATTGTTATAAAGAGAGTCCCCTTTGTAACTATTGGGTCCATGTATCTGTACTCAGAGGCAATATCAACATTAACAGGGATACGGACAAATTTCTCAATTATGTATCTGCCTATCAGCCCTGCATGATAGGATGTACCACAGGCAACGATATGAAGCCTGCGAAGATCCTTAATCTTATCGCTTATGCAGAGTTCATCTAATAGTTCACCCGGTTCCTTTATCCATTCCCTGAGTGTATTCATAACAGCATCGGGTTGTTCGTATATCTCTTTCAGCATGAAGTGATCATATCCTTCCTTTTCAGCCATTTCAGGCGCCCAGTCTACCTCTTTTATCATTCCATCCAGAGGAATAGTCTCTTCAGAACCTACTGGCTTCAGCCTTATTCCTTCTCTGCTCAAGATACAGATCTCACCGTCATTGAGAAAGACAAATCTTCTTGTATAGGGAAGGAGGGCAGGGATATCAGAGGCAAAGAAGAATTCATCATCACTTATCCCTACTACGAGAGGACTTCCCTTTCTCAAAGCAAAAAGAAGGCCTGGCATATTCTCGCTCATTATCCCAAGGGCAAAACTACCCTTGAGAAGTGATATGGCCTCTTCGATCGCACTGCTTATTGGTAACCCCTCTCTACACTTTTTTAATATCAACTGTGGTATTACCTCTGTATCTGTTTCGGATGAAAAACTGTAGCCCTCGGACATTAACTGTGCCTTTAACTCCCTGTAATTCTCTATTATCCCATTATGGACAACCACGATCCCACCTGCTACATGGGGATGGGCGTTCCTCTCAGAGGGTGAGCCGTGAGTAGCCCATCTCGTATGTCCGAGACCTGTCTTCACATTCGAAACATCAGGCACTATAGCCCTAAGATCCCTTATCCTCCCAGTGGTTTTATATATCTCGATTCCCTTCCCGTTCTGAAAGGCCAAACCCGCAGAGTCATAGCCCCTGTATTCGAGCCTTTCGAGGCTTTCTATAAGAATAGGTATCGCCTCTCTATTACCTATATAACCAACTATCCCACACATTTTGTCCTCTAACTTAATTATGCAAAAAGTATTCCATAAATTTTTTTCATGATGTTCTAAATTTATTAAAAATTTTTAATATTGACATTTTCTGAGATTCTTGTAAAACTAAGATTAAGAATTGTAGTTTAAGTAGTTTAAGGTTTTGTATATCTCTCAAGTCCATTAAAAGATTCTAGATGAATAGGGACTATATTTTTTATACTGATAAATTTTTAAATATTACATCTTGGGGGCGAGGTATCTCCTTATTCACAGGTATAAAATCCCCTGAGGCAATAGGTAAGAAATATTACAATGTTATAAATAAGATAAACCTCGGCAATGTCGATGCCCTTTCAAAGGCAATTAAGGATGACAGGGTAATTATCTTCAAAGATCATCCCTTCATTTCTGCAACAGGACAGGTGAGGGTAGATCTCATGATATCAGCCAGGAGAAATAAAAATAACGTCATTCAGGGTGCTAAGGTTAAGGTTAGTCATAATCCATCGCAAGTTTTTTCAAAAAACATGGAGAGCATGGAGAGTTGTTTAGATTTTTTTGAGGCTGCCTCCTATGCCCATGGCCTTAGAGGGCCTTTAAATATAATTAAAGGTATCAGCCAGTCTCTGAGGGATAACTACCATAACATTGATGAAATCAGAGAATCGGCGGATTTGATTGATGATGCCGTTAATAACATGAACGAAGTCGTTTCAAGGTTCCTTGATCTTCCTAAAAAGACGCTTCAATTATCTGATGTAGATATTAATACACTATTAAGAGATGTTTGCCGCCTAATCTCTCAAAAGACCTCTCAGAAAAAAATTAAGACCTTTTATTCCTTTGCGGATCTGCCTGTTATAAAAGCTGAGAATCTTAAACTTCGTCTGGCAATCATGAATGTCATTGACAATGCAATTGAGGCAATGCCAAGTGGTGGTGAATTAAAGATTGCTACTGAGACAAAGAATTTTCCAGAGGGAGAATTTGTAATTATATCAATATCTGATACAGGTCATGGTTTAAAAACATATAATAAGAAAGCCGATGGCTACAGAACCAGTAGAGGGCTTGGTCTTACTCTCACAAGGCTTATAGTGCAATGTTATGGTGGATGGATGAAGATCAATAATGACGCGACGGGCACAACTGTGAAATTGTATCTTCCTGCAAAGTCAGAGGTAAAAAATGATTGACTCCAGAGGAAGCATCTTAATTGTTGATGATGAGGCTAATGCTGTTAAGGTACTTTCTGCAATACTCTCAAAGGCTGGATATAAAACGGCAGGCGCTGAGAGCACAGACAGGGCAATCAATATGATTCACGAATTTGATATAGATACAATTATAACAGACCTTAAGATGCCAGGTAGAGATGGGATAGAACTATTTGAGTATGTCAGGAGCAATTTCCCCGATATCCCTGTTATATTCCTTACTGCTTACGGAACAGTTGAATCTGCTGTTAATGCTATGACCTGCGGAGCCTTTTATTACTTTATAAAACCACCTGATTATCCAAAATTAATGAGTATCCTCGACAGGGCCGTTGAGCAGAAAAAACTCAAGAGAGAATTAGCATATCTCAGATCACAACTCAATGAGGGCAGAGAGATCAGAATACTTGGGAAAACCCCTGGGATTCAGAATGTTATTGATACAATCGAGGCAATAAAAAATTCTGAAAGTAGCGTATTGATTCAGGGTGAAACAGGAACAGGAAAGGAATTAATCGCAAGGTTGCTTCACTATAAAAGCATCAGAAAAGATAAGCCCTTTGTGGCCGTTAACTGCGCCTCGATACCTAAAGAATTAATAGAATCAGAACTCTTTGGATATGAAAAAGGAGCTTTCACAGGCGCATTCTCGAGGAGAATAGGCAGGTTTGAGGAAGCAGAGGGAGGCACGATATTTCTCGATGAGATAGGGGAATTGGAAATGTCTCTTCAAGCAAAGCTGTTAAGAGTATTACAGGAGAAGGAAATAGAGAGACTGGGTAGCAACAAGAAGATAAAGGTTAACTTCAGGCTTGTCTCATCAACTAACCGTGACCTTTCAAAGGGGATTAGAGAAGGATGGTTCAGGGAAGATCTCTATTACAGGATAAATGTTGTTGAGATAAAGATGCCACCCCTGCGGGATAGGAAGGATGACATACCTTTATTGGTCTCCGAATTCATTAAGGAGTTTAGTTTAAGAGAAAATAAGATAATTACCGTGCCTGAAGATGTAATGAATATATTGAATAACTATCACTGGCCTGGTAATATCAGACAATTGAAAAATGTAATAGAAAGGGCAGTTGTTATATGTAGGGGTGATAGGATTACAATGCATGATTTGCCAGATGAGCTGAAGAGGAACATAGTTGTAAACAGGGTAGATACAAAACAGATTAGCCCCCCTTTTGATTCGGTTTTAATACCTCTCAGGGATCTTGAGTTAGAGGCAGTCAAAGA
The DNA here is from genome assembly GCA_046290845.1 of Thermodesulfovibrionales bacterium. Lineage (GTDB taxonomy): Bacteria > Nitrospirota > Thermodesulfovibrionia > Thermodesulfovibrionales > UBA9159 > JBBIPQ01. The sequence goes on along the minus strand of JBKBUA010000061.1, from coordinate 7,789 downwards.
GGCTCTGAAGCTCTGCAACGGAAATAAATCAAAGGCTGCGAAGATGCTAGGCATATCGAGAAAGGCCCTGTATAAGAGGCTAAGTGTTTCCCATTGACCCTATTGTCCTTTTTATGTGTATCTTTAAGATACAGCGTTCCCTAAAGAGACACTCAAAATAATTCAGAATCCTTGTCTTTTGTTATTAATTTTCTGATTTTTGATTAAGTGTCGCCAAGGTTCACAAAATTTGATACGGGCAATTCATCAATTGCCCTTGCTTGGGAAGGCGTAAACTTTTCAGTCTGCCCCTCCGCAGATTGCCGATTGGGGTTGTCCCGCCAGAGGCGGGGCGAGCGTTAGCGAAGCAATCTCTCCTTTTTGCAGAGGGATTGCCACGCACCCTTCGGGTGCTCACAATGACCGATAGTGTAAGGTTTTTTGATTCCTATCGGCAATCTGCGGGCCCTCATTCTTATTAACAATCTTCGGGTAGGAAATTGTAAATTCCCTCTGCCTTAAACTCAGGCACGGTAATTGCTTCTCATCAAAATGATGAACTGGTATGCGGCATATATAAAATCAAGGCATGAATTTGTTGCAGAAAGTGAACTTTCCAAAAAAGAGATAGAAACCTTTCTTCCTTCTATAAAAAAACTTCGAACATGGAAGGATAGGAAAAAGTGGATTGAATTTCCTCTCTTCCCTGGTTATCTCTTTGTCAGGACACTACCCAGTTACGAGAACTTTTTACATATATTAAAGACGAGAGGCGTCGTGAGACTTATATCATCAGATACCGGTGACCCGATCCCTGTTCCCGATGAAGAGATAACCTCCCTTAGACTCATGTTAGAAAGCGGCAAGGATATAGACATCTATCCGAATCTCAAAGAGGGTTCAAGGGTCAGGATTAAGAGGGGACCCCTCACAGGTGCTGAGGGGACTTTGAAGATAAAAGACGACCAGTATACGTTCTTCGTTAATATAGATATCCTCGGAAGAAGTGTTGGGGTTAAAATCTACGCCGAGGACTTAGAACTTATTTAGAATCGATAATTAACGACAAATTCTTTACTATCTCAATCGGTTCTGTAACCGAGAAAGCGGAGCTTTGAAAAAATGAAGAGTAAATTGAACTACTTATTAGAACGTATTAAAAATCGAGATGTTAACATTGGTGTTATCGGCATGGGCTATGTGGGCCTTCCTCTTGTAATAGAATTCTGTAAGGCGGGATTTTCCGTTACAGGCTTCGATATAGATGAGGAAAAGGTAGGACTTCTTAAAGAAGGTAAAAGCTATATTAAACATATAGACCCTTCCTTAATTAAAGAGTGTAAATCCTTTGAACCTACGGTAGATTTTACAAGATTATCAAAGATGGACTGCATAATCATATGTGTCCCTACCCCATTAAATAAAAATAGAGAGCCCGATCTGTCTTTTGTCTTGAACACGACTCAAAGCATAGCAGATAACCTAAGAAAGGGGCAGTTAATTGTTCTTGAGTCAACAACCTATCCTGGTACCACTGATGAGGATATGAGGAAAATACTCGAGGAAACAGGTCTTAGGGCAGGAAGAGACTTTTATCTTGCTTACTCACCAGAAAGAGAAGACCCGAATAATGGCAAATTTTCAACTCGAACAATACCAAAGGTTGTTGGTGGGTTTAGCAAAAATTGTCTTGAGGTTGCATGCACCCTTTACGGAGAGATTGTTGAAAAAGTGGTACCTGTCTCGTCGACAAAGGTCGCAGAGGCCACAAAATTGCTTGAGAATATTTATCGTGCAGTTAACATAGCACTCGTTAATGAAATGAAGATGCTCTTTGACAGGATGGGAATTAATATCTGGGAGGTTATTGATGCTGCGAAGACAAAGCCCTTCGGATTCCAGGCATTTTACCCAGGACCAGGTCTTGGTGGACATTGCATCCCGATAGATCCCTTTTACCTTACATGGAAGGCGAGGGAATATGACTTCTCGACGCGCTTTATAGAACTCGCAGGGGAGATAAATACAAATATGCCCTATTACGTAGCTCAGAAGACAATTGAGGCATTAAATAAGAGGGGAAAGGGCATAAAGGACTCAAAGATATTAATTCTCGGCCTTGCTTATAAAAAGGATGTTGATGATGTAAGGGAATCCCCATCCTTAAAGTTAATCGAGATACTTACAGAAAAAGGGGCAGAAGTCGATTATAACGACCCCTATATCCCAACCCCACCAAAGATGCGAAAATACAAGATCAGTAAAAAGTCTGTTCCTTTATCACATGAATCCTTAAGAAGATACGATTGCGTTATAGTTGCGACTGACCATTCTCTTTATGATTCTGATTTTATAGTCGACAATTCAAACATAGTAGTTGATACAAGAAATCTGATTAAAAATTTCAATCATAATTTTGAGAAAGTTGTAAAAGCATAGTCAATAGTGATCCCCTTCCACAAGCCTCACATAACAGAAGATGAAGTAACCGAAGTTATAGACTCTGTAAGGTCTGGCTGGCTTACCATGGGGCCAAAGACAATCGAGTTCGAGAATCGCTTCAAGGAGTATATAGGTTCAAAAAACGCTGTATCCGCAAGCTCTTGCACAGCCTGTCTCCATTTAGCTCTCAAGGTAATAGATATTAAAGAAGGAGACGAGATTATCATTCCTAACATAACCTTTACAGCAACAGCAGAGGTAGTTACATATTTTAATGCAAGACCTGTTCTTGTTGATGTCGAAGAAGGCACACTTAATATCGATGTCACAAAAATAGAAGAGAAGATAACAAATAAAACGAAGGCTATTATTCCAGTCCACTTTGGAGGGCAACCCTGTGACATGGATGAGATAATGGATATTGCAAAAAGATACAATCTTTTTATTATCGAGGACGCAGCCCATGCCTTACCAGCCTTCTACAAAAAAAGAAAGATAGGAACTATTGGAGACATCACATGTTTCAGTTTCTATGCCACAAAGACCCTTTCTGCTGGAGAAGGAGGCATGATTACGACTGATAATGATGACTGGGCCGAAAGAATGCGAATTCTAAGATTACACGGCATTTCGAGAGATGCCTGGAAGAGATATACAGAAGAGGGTTCCTGGTATTATGAGGTCATTGAGGCAGGGTATAAATACAATATGACGGACCTTCATGCCGCTGTAGGTATTGCACAGTTAAGAAAAATCGAACAAATGTGGCATAAAAGAAAAGAGATCGCAAGTTGGTATACAGAGGCCTTTGACATGGTTAGAGAAATAGAGCCTCCTATCATAAAAAAAGATAGGGAAAGTGCGTGGCATCTCTATGTTATAAGACTCAATGTTGATATGCTCAAGATAGACAGAAACCAGTTTATAGACGAACTGAAAAAGAGAGGCATAGGAACATCTGTTCATTTCATACCGCTTCATAGACATCCTTATTACAGGAATAACTTTCAGTATAAACCAGCAGATTTCACTGTATCGGACAAATCCTACGAAAAGATAATATCACTTCCGATATATCCATCAATGACAGAAAGAGATATAGATCGAGTGATTAATTCAGTGGAAGATATAGTCAAGCAATATAGGCGGTAGATGTTAAAGAGGGCCTTTGATATACTTTCATCTTTTGTTGGTCTGGTTATCCTCTTCCCGGTCTTCATAATAATAGGCATTCTAATAAAGATTGACTCAAAGGGGCCTGTATTTTTTTTACAAGAGAGAATGGGAAAAGACTTCAGATCCTTTAGGATACTGAAGTTTAGGACAATGGTTCATGAAGACAATAGTGGTCCCCTTGTAACAACAAGAGGCGATAAGAGAATAACAAGAATTGGTAGATATCTCAGGAGATACAAGTTAGACGAACTTCCGCAGTTATTAAACGTCCTCAAAGGTGATATGAGCCTTGTCGGGCCAAGACCTGAGGTAAAAAAATATGTCGACCTGTTTGAATCTGACTACAGGAAGATACTAACGATACGCCCGGGAATCACAGACCCAGCCTCAATAAGATACTCTAATGAAGAGGCAATCCTATCCCAATCACCGAACCTCGAAGAGATCTACATCAAAAAAATACTGCCCGATAAAATCAAACTATCTATAGAATATGTTAAAAACCATAACATAATTATGGATATCATGATAATTCTTAAAACGATCTTCGGGATAAGAAATTTGGGAAAATCCTATGAATACCAGGACAACAAAAATCTATCAAGCAATTAAAAATCTAATATTCAAATACAGAAGGATCATTATTACCATAATATTTTTGATTCAGGCCTCTGTCTCTAACTATCTCGCCTTCATAATAAGGTTCGAGTCACTGCTTTCTTCCTTTTATCTGAATATCTTTTTAAAATATTTGCCGTTGCTTCTCTGTATCAGGCTTTTCTTTTTTATCATTTTTGGGCTTTATAAAGGACTGTGGAGATATGCCAGTATAAGTGACCTTATAAGGATAATAAATTCCGCAACCTTTGGAAGCCTAATTTTCCTTTTAACCGTTCAATACGTAATTGGAGACTCGGGTTATCCTCGCTCAATTTATATTCTCGACTGGCTGTTATTTGTACTCATCTCAGGAGGTGGCAGATTCTTTATCAGGGTCTTTAGAGAATACATGTTTTCAGAACCATCGCACAAAAGAGTCCTAATAGTTGGCGCCGGGGATACAGGCGAGATGATAGTAAGAGAGATGAAGAACAATCATTCCTTCCCCTATGAGCCGATTGGATTTATCGATGACGATAAATACAAAAAAGGTCTAACCATTCATGGTATACCCATCCTCGGCACAATTGACAAACTGCCTTCAATAATAATGAAAGAGCAACCTGATGAGATCCTAATCGCTGACACCAGAGAACCACATGAAACGATTAGAAGGGTCTATGAACTATCAAAACCTTATAACATCCCGATAAAAAAAGTCCCAGGAATTGATGATATTCTTAAAGGTAACATCGCTGTGGCCAAAAAACTGGGAGAGGCCCTTATAGAGGCAAGACTCCTAACTGAGGATCAGATAGATAGAGCCCTCAAGTTACAAAGAATTGAAGGTGGTAAGATAGGAGAAAACTTAGTCAAGCTCGGGTTTATTAGTAAAAAAGAACTTGTTTCCTTTCTCAATAGTCGTTTTGTCCTTTCACAGATAAAACCCATCTCCCTCGTCGATCTCCTCCAGCGGGAGCCTGTGAAGACTGATATAGAGTCAGTTCGAGAATTTATTAAGGGGAAAAAAGTTTTGGTAACAGGCGCAGGAGGCTCTATAGGCTCTGAACTATGTAGACAGATAATAAACTATGATCCTTCAAATCTCATCCTGATTGATAGATATGAGAATAGCCTCTTCGAGATAGACCTGGAATTAAAAAACGAGGGATATGGGTCAAAAATGGCAACTCATATAGGAGATATACAAGATAAAAGGTTTATCGACAGTATATTTGCACGCTACAGACCCGAAATCATCTTTCACGCCGCAGCGTACAAACATGTCCCCCTGATGGAATATAATCCTGTCGAGGCAGTAAAAAATAACATTCTCGGGACAAAGAACGTAATTGATACAGCAAGCAGATACTGCGCAGGACACTTTGTCCTTATATCAACAGATAAGGCAGTAAATCCTACAAGCATAATGGGTGCAACAAAACGGATAGCAGAATACCTGACAGTAAGCATGAATTCCCAATGCAGAACAAAGTTCTCTGTTGTAAGATTTGGAAATGTCCTCGGCACTAACGGAAGTGTCCTCCCGATATTTCAAGAACAATTGAAAAAAGGCGGCCCGCTTACAGTAACTCATCCCGATATAAGGAGATTCTTCATGCTTATTCCGGAGGCGGTCCAACTCGTCCTGATTGCTGCTGCAATAGGAAATGGTGGAGAGATCTTTGTGCTGGACATGGGGGAACCTATCAGGATACTTGACCTGGCAGAGAATTTTATACGGCTCTCAGGATTTATTCCTCACAAGGAGGTAAAGATTGAGTTTACAGGCCTGAGACCAGGAGAAAAACTCTTCGAGGAATTATTTGATGATTCTGAGAGAATCATTCCCACGACTCATAAAAAAATCCTTATTGCAGTTCCTGAGATACCAGAAAAATTTGTTCTCGATAAATATATCAGAGACTTTAAAAATATTGCGATTAGATACTCACCAGAAGGTATAACCTCTCTTCTAAAAGACCTTGTCCCTAATTTCAAAGAGCAGAAACATCTATTACAAAGGATTTAAATCTATCGTTTCAGTTAAGCAATGGAAAATAAAGGTGCAAGAATTCTCATTGTAGACGATGAGCCAAATGCATTAAAGATACTTTCTGCAATCCTTAATAGGGCAGGGTATACCACAATAGGTGTTTCTAATGTTGACAGAGCTATCAAGATCCTCGAAAGAGAGGAGATAGATACCATTATAACAGATCTAAAGATGCCTGACCAGGACGGCATGGACCTATTCGATTATGTGAAGGCCAATTTTCCTGACATCCCTGTCATATTCCTTACGGCCTACGGAACTGTAGAGTCGGCTGTGAAGGCAATCACAGATGGCGCCTTCTATTATTTCATAAAGCCCCCTGATTATAACAAACTCAAAGGAATATTAGCCCGTGCAGTTGAACAGCGACTTCTGAAAAAGGAGATCTCTGAGCTTAGGAAAAAACTCTATAACAACAGACAACACAGAATTATCGGCACAACACCCCAGATAAGAAAAATCTTTGAACTCATAGAGGCTCTTAGAGATACAGAGAGCAGCGTCTTGATTCATGGTGAAACAGGAACTGGTAAAGAACTTATAGCGAGGGCGCTCCACTATAGCAGCAACAGAGCCAATCTGCCCTTCGTTACAGTGAATTGCGCTGCCATTCCAAAGGAACTCATGGAATCTGAACTCTTTGGTTATGAGAAAGGAGCCTTTACAGGAGCGGTTACTCAAAGGAAAGGTAAGATAGAAGAGGTTGATGGAGGAACCTTATTCCTTGACGAGATAGGTGAACTCGAACTATCACTTCAGGCAAAATTATTAAGGGTTATCCAGGAAAGAGAGTTAGAACGAATCGGTAATAATAAAAAAATAAAGGCTAATTTCAGGCTTATATCATCAACTAACAGGGACCTGCGAAGGGAAGTAAAAGAAGGTAGATTCAGAGAAGATCTCTATTACAGGATAAACGTTGTAGATATAAAGGTACCCCCTTTGAGGGAGAGGAGAGACGATATCCCATTGCTTACAATTGAATTTGTCAAAGAATTCAACGAGAGAGAGGGGAAGAATGTTTATGTATCCGATGAAGTAATAAGGGCATTTCAGAGATACAACTGGCCTGGCAATGTGAGACAACTTAGAAATGTAATTGAGAGAGCTATCGTGATGTCAAAAGTAGATAATATCAACTTAATAGACCTACCTGAAGAGTTTCATATTATAGACCTTAATGAAAGGGAAGCAATTGAATCTAACGGTATAAAAACAATCAAGGAATTAGAGAAAGAGGCGATTATCGAGGCCCTCAGGAAATGCAGGGGAAACAAATCGAAGGCATCAAAGATACTCGGCATATCGAGAAAGGCCTTTTATAAGAGACTAAAGGATTTTAAGTATGACAATATATTCTTAAAGGAACTAAATACCCTATCCTCACCATCAACAAAGGCAGGTGAGGGAGAAGCCACAAACTTGTTAAATTCACCGTTCCAGAAGCTATAAAATTGTTTCCTTTAGAAACAAAATTATCTTTTTAAATGTATCTATTGGATACTGTATCGAAAAGAATCATCTGAAATGATGGTT
>JBKBUA010000060.1:0-12173 GCA_046290845.1 Thermodesulfovibrionales bacterium | reverse complement strand
GACACCATAATGCTTCATTGCCTGCTGTGTCTTAAGACAGTTAAGTACCCCATCACCAATAAAGCAGACAACGGGCTCAACACTATCACCATCCTCAAGGTATATCTCAACAGTCTGACTTGCTATTGCATGGGTCATAGCAAGCCTTGATGCCTCTGTCTTGTAGGGAAGGGATTTTACAATAAAACCAAGTCTCTTTGTCGCCATATTAATCACCTCCTATATGAAGGACCCTGTCGGCCCCAAAACAGCTTGCAAGATACCAGTCCATACTATGCCTTTTCCAGCCTTCCATTGTGTCTTCCTTGTGATAACCTCTCGCCTCTGCACAGGCCTCACAGGCAGTTGCCTGGAAATTCCCTGTTGCAAATAGTTCCTGAAGTGTCTTTGCAAGGTGTGAATAGTCCTTAAATGCCTTCTGCCCCTTCTTTGAAAGCATCGTTGCATTTCCCGAGACCCAGAGGTCAACCTTGTGTCCCTTCTTTACAGCAGCATCGGCAAGCTTAACTGCAAAATCAAGTGATAAAGACCCCACAAGGGAAGAGAAACATCCAATTGTTAGTTTACCCATAATTACCCCCTTTCTATATCCATATTATCTTTTCGAAATCGTTAAAGATCAGGTCTACCACATCACCATAAGTTACAGGCTTGACCCGGCTGTCGAGGTTTCCAGAATTAAAGCCTCTGCTTTCCAGGTCCTCTGTCAAGGCATAAAATGAAGCGTTCTTTTCGAGGACAGAGGAAGGTTTGCCATTTTCTTTAACCGTGGCATGATAGATTCCGTTTCCAACAAAGATAATACCGAGTTTCTCAGCCTTCAACCTGTCGAGGATCTCGAGAGAAGACTTGAAATCACTCAGAAAGACACCTAATTTCATAGATTTACCCCCCTTTGTGAAGTATTTTTGGGATGGAATTTTATACCACTTGGAGAATAACTTTGTCAATAAAAATATTTTATCTGTATATTAAAATCTCAAAGAGCCTTCTCTGATCCCTCTGAACCTTGCTTCGATAAACTCAGAACACAGTGCATATTCATATTTGTATTTAATGCCTCCACAACCTCCTCCACGCTTATCCTGGTTACATCACTATTCTTACCAATGAGAGGCACATGTAATAATCCTAAATTTGGAGATGGAACGCCCTGTTTTAGAACCCCCTGACGCGAATCACCCCAGAGGGAAATAACAGTAAGCGGAAAATTCACATCCAGATAATAAGCTATCGAGAGGACTCCTCCATCAGGAGCTATAAGCGCCTTACAGCAATTCTTTATAATGCTGAGCATCTCGAGGAGGCCTGTCTCACCACGAAGGTCTATTACAAAGGGATTATTTTCAAAGGAGTTATCCTTTTTTAAGCCAAACAAAATAACCCGCACGCCTTCCTTACAGATAACCCTAAATAACTCCCTCCATTTTTCCAGCGGCCAGTCCTTCCTGTATCCATAGAATTGCTGTGTCTCGGTGCTGATATGTGCACCAATGTAAGGCACTGAAAAATCGAGAGCAAAACGTCTCCATAGGTTATCATAGTCTGCATTCCATTTAAGTCGTGGTGTGAGCTTTCCATGGCAGTCTTTTAATTCCCCTTTAGGATCTACGTCATTCAACAATATTACGTCATATTCACAACTCAATCTTTTTTTTAAATCTGATAGGGTAATCTTATCGCCTCTCTTCAAGTCTGATAAAACAATAATCTCAACATCTTCTATCAAAAGAAAGGCCTCTCGGAGATCAGGACGTGTAACAAAAGAGATTCTTGCACTTGGTATATGCTCTCTAACCCTATGAATGAACGCATAAAGACCTAATGCTATGTCCCCAAGACCTCTATTCCAAAGGACGAGAAATTTGTTATAACCCCGTTGAGAAGCTCTTAACAGGATTTCACTTAGTCCTTGTTTGAAGGCTTTCCTAAATATCTTTTTTATGAACATTCCTTAACCGTCTTTATCTCTGTTATCAACCTTGCAGCCCTATGAGAATATGTATGTTCTCTCATAACCCTTTGGTAAGCATTCTCTGCAATCTTTCGCCTTTCACTATTGTGTTTTAAATAGAACAATATCTTATCTATACAGTCCTCCATATCAGAATAAGTTATAACCTCTTCGCCTATTATAAAATCATCTTTTACATGCACCCTATCCTCCATTAATAAGAAGCCCCCACAGGCAGGGATACCGTAACATCTCTCAGGAAGCCCCCAGCTAAATCCATATTTAGAATCAGCAGCTGTAATGCAACTAAGATTGATCTTGCTTTGCTGGATAATCTCGACCTGTTCATTATAAGAGATGCCTTTACTGTCGGCAAAAAGAAAAGAGATGCCCAGTTTTTTTAGGATATTACCAAGTTGCGATAAGAACTCTGCCCTTTTCCTGTGTTCAGGATAGGCATGGCTATCTATATTACCTATAAACGAAACATCCCATTTATAGAAATTAGAACTTCTTAAATCCTCGAGGGTTATATTCCTTAAGTTATAAACAGACGTCCATGCAGCATTTGGTAAATATAAGACCTTCAAATGTTTTAAATCGTTAGTATCCTGTAGAGAATGTGTGGCATATATTGTCATCAGGCGACTCCTCAATAGTGCCTTTACCTTCCATGGACTTATCCCGGCATTCCATGGAGAATCAACATTCCATGTTATAACTGGTATCCCTATCCGTTTCAATCTGAGAATAAGTGGCAGGAGCCTTTTGGCATCCTTGAATATATATTTAAATTCAAATATCACAGCATCGGCTTTTTGCTGATAAAGGGCATTTGCATCAAGAATATCTTCTAAAACCTCATGACCTTGAGACAGGATTCCTTCCTTTAATCTCTGATTTCCTTTTCTATAATTCAGAATAAATTTCATACATAACTTTTACGGTTTTGGAAGTTCTAAATATCTCGCTATCTCTCTTGCTCGGTCTTTCCATGTTGGAAGTCTCATAGCTTTTTCATATCCCCTCCTGGCGATCTTTTCTCTTATATCATCATGTTTAAGATAAAAACCAATCTTATCAACAAGTTCCTCTATAGAGGAGTAGGTCTCTATCTCAACGCCTGGTTTAAAAAACTTCTCTATTTCCTCAACGTAATCGGTGAGTAGAAAGGCCCCACAGGCAGGGACATCAAAGATCCTCTGGTTGATTCCGAATGCCTTCTTTGTGAACCAACTATTTATGTTGAGGACAATCTTTGACGCTGCGTATTGTTTAACAACTTTATTCTCGTGGAGCCATCTGCCCTTCACTCTCTTAAGAACGAATGGCCTTATTAGATTGCGTTTTATCCATTTCGGACCGTAAATACGCAAATCAATTTTAATCTTAGAAATGGCATCTATGGCCATCTGTCGGGGTCTTTGCCATGCTCCCACAAACGTGACATCACATTTTAGTTTTTCCCTTTCGACATCGGTCAGATTAATTTTTTTGAAGACATAATCATTTACAGCATGTGGAAGATAATATGCATTAAAGCCCATGTTTCTCGCCATTGAGACAAACTTCTCAGTAAAAAAGAAAAAGTTATCATAATAATCACTTTCGCTCCCCTCAATATTTATCCAATTAGCCGTCATAGTCCACCAAGCTGCTATCTTCTTAACCCTTTTCCTAAGCATACTAAGTCCTAGGATTGAGGGCTTGAATCCTATTTCAAATATTATGCAATCAGGATTAAACTCCTCAACGGCCTTAAGAACAGCCTCAGTCCTGTAGTTCTTATTACAATATCGAGAATTTGACCCTATTGATTTCCTCTTATCCATTAGTCTTAAATTCCATAGAACCTTATTTATCGGCCTAAAAATATACCTATCCACAGGACTTCTTATAGTAGCATCAAAGATATACACGTCATACCCTATATCCCGAAGTGCCCTTCCAAGGGGAAGGTTTTGTTTCTCCACAGTTGTTGAGAGGAGTATTTTATAAGGTTTCATTCTTTCTCTGGTAATACCCGAAGGTCAATCCTGATATCAGCGAGAAGGCCATGGCATGTTCATGATGGAGGGTCGTGTCAAAGAGACCGGTAATCGCAATGACCAGAAAGGCACCGAGAGAACTATACTTTAAAGCCTTGCTAAATCCTGTTGATCCCTGAAGCCTGCTCCAACCTTTAATAAAGCCAAAAAATATAATAATTAAGGATATTATTCCAAACAACCCCATCTGTGATGCTATTTGGAAGTATAGACTATGGGCATCATAAACAGTATTGTTAGGTTCAACGGGGTGGTTTGGTGGAAATCGGAAATTAAAATGGTTCAATCCCACGCCTGTCAGGGGGTTTTCGAGGAAGATACTTGTGGCTCCCCTCCATATATCAAGCCTACTTATCATGGATTGAAAGGTAAACAACTTCTGCCACATAGCCCTGTCCGAATATAATACCAGAATTGTTAAAAAAACAAACCCTATAATGAAAATTAAAATGGCTCGTGATGGTTTTTTAAGGTTTAACAATGATAAAATAAAGGCAAACAGGCCGAGGAAAGATGCCCTCATCAATGTCATTGCAGAAGCCAACAGGGTTATAATGGAGAAAATTATCAGTATAAATCTCCTCGAAGACGCTTTTTTATCCGAAAAAAGGATAGTGCTTATCATCGATGTTAATATTATCATAAAGAACATGGCTGTATAATTCTGATTCCCAAGGCTATGTATCTCGAGGGGTTTATGAGCAGTCATTGAATTGAATATGCCTGACAGGGCAGCAAGGACTGTTGAGATATATAAACCCCATAGTAATATCTGTATCTTTTTTTCATTATCTATACTGCAGGCAATAAAAAATGTAATCGAATAAAATAGGATATCCTTTGATCCACTCCAACTTTTTGAGGGCTCGGTAGCAAATATGCTACTTATAACGGAAGCTAAGAATAAAAAAATAAAACCATAATGGAGCATAGAAAACCTTATGTTAGCCTCTCTTCGTAATACCTGAATCAGGAGGAAAACTGATGAGGTCAGCAAACATATAGTCTTTATCGATTCAGAAAAAGGTAGAGAAAGAGTCATTACCAGAAAGAAAAAAAATTTAATATTATCAAGCCTTACTGCCCCTGTGTCATACTGCATTATCCGCATATCTCCCTTCAATTTCCAATAAAAACCTTGCCCTCTCCACTACCTCTTCCACAGTAATCTGCTCCATGCACACAGGTTTCAAGCACTTTTTCCCGATACAGGGGTCACATGTTAGAGGCTTTTTTATTATAACTACATCTTTAGCATTGCAGGGGCCGCATAGCCTTGAGTCAGTTGGGCAAAAGAGTGCAACCGTTGGCGTTCCGAGAGCAAAGGCCATATGCATAGGGCCTGTGTCATTTGTTATAAAGAGCTGTATCTTTTCGATAATAGCGGCTGTCTCCCTTAAGGTGGCCTTCCCAGCAACAGAAACAGCCCCTGTTACTTGAGAGGCTATATATTCACAGAGACTCCTTTCACCGCGATCACCGGTAATGATTATCTTGCAGCCAACATCGTTTGAGAGGCGCCTTCCTGTCTCGATAAATCTCTCGGCAGGCCAGCACTTATAGGGCTTTTGGGCACCGGGGTGAAGTCCTATGATCAACGAATCCTTATCAAAACATAGACCCTTAAAAAGTTGGGAGGCCTTCCTTTTTTCTTCCTCTGAAAGATAGAGGTCAAGGGTAAAATCAGTCTCGTAACATACGCCAATCTCTCTTACGAGTTTTAACCTCATCTCTACCCCATGGACATCCTCTTGCTCGATTGCCCTTGTGAGGATAAAATCAAGTCCTTTATTCTGACCGATTATGCCGATAATCTGAAACACTCCTGTAAAAAAAATGAGGGGCCATATGATTCTGTCCGAGGCATGGAATATAAAGGCTACATCGAATCTCTCCTGTCTAAGTTCTTTTAACAGCTTTAACAAGGGGAAAAACCTGAAACCTCTCCTGAAGATAAAGAACCTGTCAATGTAGGGATTCCCTCTCAAGAGTTCAGCCCCAATCTCTGTTGTAAGAACCCCAATAAAACCTTTTGGATAAGCCTCTTTCAATGCCCTTATAGCTGGCGTTCCCCAGAGGGTATCTCCGATTCCTGTTGTGCTTACCACTAAAAACCTTGAGGGTCTATCTGAATAGTTCCTCCTGGGAATATTGAATCTCCGTGATTGCGTCACAAGACCCCTTATGAACCAGTTCTTTATTTCTGACATCTTTCCCATTTATATTTAACTTAAGCGGCCATTGATCAGTCTTTCATAAAGATATTCTATATTATCAAGCATCAATTCAAAGGAATAGGACCTCTTTACAAGCATTCTTCCCTCTTTCCCAAACAACTTTCCCAGTTCGGGATTCTTATAGAGAGCAATCACCTTTTCAGCAATCTCTTCTGGTTTTTTAGGGTGAATAAGAAAACCGTTCTTTCCATCAATGACCACTTCCTTTATTGCTCCTACATCAGATGCAACAACAGGCCTTTCCATAGCCAGGGCCTGTAGAACTGATTGTGGTACGCCCTCATTAGCATATGAGGGATGAACCACCACATCCAGAGATGCGAGTATCTCAGGGATGTCCTCTCTATGACCGATCATGACGACCTTATCCTTCAGCGATAATTCCTCTATATGCCCCTCGATATTCTTATATTGTGGCCCATCACCAACTATATAAAACACTGCGTCAGGTATTGATTTAAGAATCGCAGGTGCCGCTTCGATAAGATACCTGTGCCCTTTCCAACTCCTCAGGACACCAATCATTCCTATAGAAAATCCCTTTGGCTTAAAGGCAGGCGTTACCCTTGTAGGGTTAAACCTCTCTAAATCCACACCAGTTGGAATAGAGAATATCCTTTGGGCATTAAATCCATTATCATTTATCATCCTCTGCCTGATCTCCTCTCCTGTAGTGATCATCGCATCAGGAAAGATATTGTAAATCATATGGCTTAATAATGATCTGCTTATGGGGGTAGATAGATGCCTTGTCCTGATTATCTTTGGCCTGTCATTTAAAAGCCTTGCCGCCAGAGTTGCCACCCAGCTATCAGAAGAGCTATGGGTATTGAGTATATCAACCCCTTCCCTCCTGATCAGTGATGAAATCCTGAGAAAGGAAAGGGGGTTCCATTTCTGAAAATCACAGTGATAGACCTTAATGCCCGCTGCCTCAGCCCTCTTAAATATGTTACCTCCTTCAGGTGCAGCAATAATCACCCTGTGGCCACGCCTCAACATTCCGAGGGATTCCTCGATTATCCTGATCTCCTGTCCTCCCCACCCGGTAGAAGATTCAGTATGAAGTATAGTAAGCATTGATATAGTATAACCGATTTGTTAGGATGGTAGCCTGATTTATTGACCTATTATGCCTCCCCTTTCTCTACGAATAGCTGTTATGATATTTTAATATTATGGTTGATAAGAGTCCCCTTTTAGAGGACAGAGAAACGGAAAGAGAACACAAAAAAGAGGTAGAGTTTTACTTCTGGATTCACGCAGCCTTCAGGAAGTATGTGGAAGTAATACTCGACCTCATACTTATGGGTCTTGTTGTTGTCGCTTTCATCCTTATCGGGAAGACCATATACCTACTCGGCTTATCCATATATGAAACAACAAACATATCCTTTGTTATCTCCGAGATAATGTTTATATTCATACTTATTGAGACGGTCAGGCTTTTAATAATATACCTCGAATATCACAGGGTTGCTATTGACACGATGGTTGAGATCGCAATAGTCTCGATACTCAGAGAATTGATCCTTAAAGGTGTCCTGCATATTGAACCGATCGTGCTTGCTGCTGCGAGCTTATTTGTTGTGGTTCTTGGACTTTTATTGAGATTTGGTGGCTTAAGACAGGAAAGGGAGATGTACAGTATTTACAGACCCTTTCTCATGAGGCCTCAGAAAAAGAAACAATAGAAAAAGGAGGATAAAGATGAACAGGAAAAAGAAGATTGTTGCTGCTGTAGCCTTTTTGCTAATGGGGATCATTATTGGTCTTGCCATATCGTCCAATCTTAATCTCCATACAAAGGCATACACAGAAGAACCGAAGATTTCAAAAGAGTCTATAGAAATACTTTCGAAGGCAGGACAGGCGATGGCCGAGGTTGTTGCTGCAACAAAGCCTGCCGTTGTGAATATATCAACGACACGGACGATTAAGACACCAGGTATACCCTCTCCTTTCTTTGATGACCCCTTTTTCAGGAGGTTCTTTGGTGATGAGTTTGGACATCTGAGAAAACCGAGGGAGCATAAGCAGGCAAGCCTCGGCTCAGGCGTGATCGTTGACAGGGAAGGTTATATACTGACAAACAATCATGTCGTGAAGGATGCGGAGGAGATAAAGGTTAAACTCTCTGATAAGAGGGAATTCACGGGAAAGGTGATCGGTACAGACCCTAAAACAGACCTCGCTGTCATTAAGATCAATTCTGATAATCTTCCTGTCATCAAATGGGGCGATTCTGATAAGTTAAAGGTTGGAGAGACCGTTATTGCAATAGGAAATCCCTTTGGTCTCAATCAGACAGTCACATCAGGTATCGTCAGTGCTACTGGAAGGGCAAATGTGGGTATAGCTGACTACGAGGACTTCATTCAAACCGATGCGGCCATTAACCCTGGGAATTCAGGTGGTGCCCTCGTGAATGTGAGGGGTGAGTTGATAGGGATAAATACAGCCATATTCAGCACCTCAGGAGGCTATCAGGGAATCGGCTTTGCGATACCGAGCAATATGGCAAAGGTCGTAATGGAAAATTTGATTAAGAAAGGGAAGGTTGTGAGGGGATGGCTTGGCGTTGTTATCCAGCCAGTGACGCCGGAACTGGCAAAACAGTTTGGACTTAAAGAGGAAAAGGGTGTTATAGTTGGAGATGTCATGGAGGACAGCCCTGCTGAAAAGGCTGGTATTCACAGGGGCGATGTGATTCTCGAATATGATGGGAAAGAGGTATCAGAGCCTGCAGGTCTCAGGAATATGGTTGCAAATACACAGCCAGGCAAAGAGGTGAGCCTCAAGATATTGAGAGAAGGAAAGGAAAGGACAGTTAAGGTAACCGTTTCGGAATTGCCTGCTGAGATGCAAAAGGTACCAGGAAGGGCTGACAATCTTCTCAAGGGTGTTGTAGTGCAGAACTTAACGCCCGATATGAGAAGGGAACTGAACATCCCGAAACGCATCACAGGTGTGATAATCGGTGATATCGAAGAGGGAAGTCCTTCAGAGGGTGTGCTTTCTCAGAATGACATTATCATCGAGATAAACAGGAAAAAGATAAACAATGTCAAGGATTATGAGGAAATAGTCTCAAAGATTCGGTCTGACCAGGATATATTGCTTTTGATATTCAGGAATGGCTCAACCCTTTATATAACACTCACGGCACGGTAAATAGGTGAAGGCTGGGAATTGGGTGAATAGGTGAATTGGTGAAGGGGTGAAGATTAGGCTGAATCCCGCCCCCATCCCAGAGAGTAGGGCGTGCCCTCCTTCCTGCCGTTCTATCTGGGATGGGGGCGGGATTCAGCCTTTCGCCTGATATATAGAAAGAATCCTGGCAGGCTGCCAGCAGCAAAGGAAAGAAACCAGGCAAGGGATAGCGTAATTGCCTGGGCATGACTTATGCCGAGGGGAGACAGGAGCAAGATAAAGGATGCCTCTCTCACACCGAGACCCGAGATTGATATGGGCATGCTCGATATTACGGATATGATGGGAATAATTATGGAGAGGAAATAGAAAGGAACATCAATTCCGACCCCTTTGCTGATAACATAGGCAGAGCAAATTATCACAAGCTGAAGAATGAGTGATAAAATAAGGCATTTAAGAAGCATCCCCTTTTCTCCCCTGTAGGATTTAAGGTATTCATAAAAACCTGTCATGAATCTTATCCTGTTTCCAATTCTAAAGACGAACAGGATAGAACTCCCGATAATAAAAGCAGCTATGATTATTGGAAGTACCCATTCAATGTAAGAGCCCCTGAAAATACCAAATCCAAAGGGATAGGCAATTATCGCTATAATCAAAAGAGAGACAAAACCTATATACCTGTCCATGAATACCGAGGCTACAGAAAGTGATGAGTGATGATTGATGGGTGAAGAGTCTTCAGTCTCACGTTCTTTGTAACGCTCCTTTAAAGCCTTGTTCAAGTAATAAGCCTTAACAGCATCACCGCCTATTATGCCAGGCATAAGATTGTTGAAAAAAGAACCTATGAGATAAAGCGAAAAGAGCCCCTTTAACTCCATGCTTTTCATCAGGAGCAATCTCCATCTTACAGATGAGATAAAAATAGAAGAGATATACAACAGGGCTGAAAAAACAAAGGTCGGCAGGCTGACCTCTCTGATTGCCTGTATCAGTCTTTCCATCCCTGTCCTCGATATAAGGATAAACAGGAGAACAGAACTTACAGTGATCTTAATGATAAGGGTTATTATCCTACTTCGATGGGCCAAGGACCTTCTTCAGGACATAGATTGGTTTCCGCTGTGTCTCATGATAGACCCTTACTATCATCTCTCCCAAGAGACCCATTCCAATAAACTGAATCCCGACTATCATGAGAAGTGCACCTAAAAGGAGCAAGGGTCTTCCACCAATGGGTTTACCGAGGAACAGCTTCTCTATGCTTAAATAAAGGAGGAGCAGAAAACCTATGAATCCACCTGCTATGCCAAAGGTACCGAAAAACTGGAGGGGTTTTGTGGAGAAACTCTGCAGAAACTTCACTGTTATCAAGTCGAGGACTACTTTAATTGTCCTCGTTATCCCATACTTTGACTTTCCCCTCAGCCTCGGATGATGGATTGTCTCTACCTCAGCAACCCTCACGCCATACCAGCTTGCAACTGCAGGTATAAACCTGTGCATCTCGCCATAGAGCCTGAGATTCTTTATCACATCCCTCCTGTAGGCCTTAAGGGAACAGCCATAGTCATGGAGCTTAACCCCTGTTACCTTGCTTATCAGCCAGTTTGCCATCATTGAGGGTAACCTCCTTGAAAAGAACGGGTCCTGTCTTTTCTTTCTCCAGCCACTAACGAGGTCATTCGTCTCGATTAATTTAAGGAGTTTCGGTATATCCTCAGGGTCATTCTGGAGATCCCCATCCATCGTGACAACTACATCACCTCTTGCAAAGTCAAAACCTGCAGCAAAGGCTGCGGTCTGACCAAAATTCCTTCTGAAACTTAAAACCATAACAGTAGGGTCATCTGCCTGTATTTCCTCAAGGATTGAGAGGGTATTATCGATACTTCCATCATCTATATAGATAATCTCGTACTCCATACCGAGTCTGTCGAGCACCCCTTTCAATCTTTCATGGAGAACCTTTATGTTTTCCTCTTCATTGTAAAGCGGTATCACAACAGAAAGACTCATCAATAACTCCTTATCCTTTCTTCTTCCACACCCTTAAAGTCATAACAGGAAAAGATAGAATATTCCCTTATAACCTTATTACCTTTACGGGCCTCAAAGACCCTCAAATCACACCTATCAAAGGCATCCCTGAGCATCGCGGGAAGATCAGTCCTGCCTATTGTAACAAAAATTGCATTATAATGTATAAGGTGATTAAATCCTGGCCATAGGTCATATTGATTCATCCGCCTTCCCAGGTTTACACAATAGGTCACGGGGTTTCCCCTCACATAAAAGGCTAATTCGCTCGATACCTGATACCTATCAGAGAAGATAAAGACATCTCCCCTTTTTTGCATCTCCTCGTATATCAAACTGACTTCATTGCCCAGAGATTTCCACCCCTTCAGCCTTGATGATGGATCGAGTTTTACTGGCAGAAGATTAGGAGGGTAATGGATTATCATGGTTAAAAGGATTGCTACTGTTATGCCAGCCATTACAATCCACCTGAACTTTTTGTGCTTCAAGGCCTCAGGACGAAGGAAAGCAGCAGACAATGCTATGATACCTGTTATATAACCTGTCATTGCCCAGTTTGCCTGAACCTTTCCATGGAGGCTTTTAAGGGTAAAGAAGATTATTACAGGGGTAGAGAACCAGAAGAGAAACCTGCCCTCCAAATCCATTCGATTCTTTATCAAGGCAATAATGATCAGAATAGACAGGATTGGTGTTAGCACCCCTATCTGGGAGCCCACAAATTCGAGAAGG
>JBKBUA010000005.1:0-44180 GCA_046290845.1 Thermodesulfovibrionales bacterium | reverse complement strand
ATTGCGAGGGTACTGATAAAGAACCGCATAAGTGGTATGCCCGTGGTGGATAAAGAGAATCGTGTAATAGGCGTTGTTTCAGAATCGGACATCATTTTTAGGGAGATTCACAAGGAGCCACATCTCCTTGAGAGGCTTGGAGGGATAATCCTTCCAGAGGAGAGGATGGGAGGGAAGGCAGGTGAGAAGGCCTCTGATATCATGACCTCTCCTGCCATAACCGCCTTTGAGGATACCCCTTTAAATGAATTGGTCCAGACAATTACCGAGAGGAAAATAAAGAGAATAATCATTGTCGATAGAGAAGGAAGATTGAGAGGAATAGTATCGAGGATAGATATAGTTAGGGCAATGGAAAAGGTTGAGAGAGAGTCCTTATCACTGTAACTTTAGTTACAGGAAAAAATCAATCTATATGATAGAGTAAAAAATCTTGCTCTCGCGACCTCTGTATATATTAAGGGGGTGTGGCGATATCCATGAAAGGAGGTGAGAAAAAATGAAAGGGATTTTGTCGATCCTTTCTGTGATGGTTGTTGTTCTTTCCTTTGCAGTTGCAGGATCTGCTGGCACCTTTGATGAGAAATGTGCAATGTGCCACAAGCCCGGGAACAAGCCTGCGGCCTCAAAGGAGACCTTGCTTAAAAAATTTAAGACTACTGATGATCTGATCAAGGCTGCAAAAGCTACAACAAATCCTATGATGAAGGCTGTTCAGGGCAATGAAGACCTTCTTAAAAAGGCTGCTGCTGATATTGGTCTGAAGTAGACTTGAGGTGCAGGGTGCAGGATGAGGGAAGATTCGTACCTTTTCATCCCTCAATCCTCATCCTCACTTTGACTTCACGATTATATCTAAAGACGGAGAACTAAAGTTGAGATTTTTAAACGCAGGGCTGGCGAAAAAGATATTACTGATTATACTTGTTACTCTTTTTTTAGTTGTTATTCCAGTGATTACCTTTGAACTCTCCAGTACAAAGAAAGAGATATACAGACTGAACGAAAGAAGTTGGGATCTTTTTACCGAGGCAGTCTTTAAGTCTGTAGAGACAGCTGAAGGAGGATACAGAGAGTCTGGAGGGTGTTGTTGAGACTCTCGAGAGGGATATAAACAGATTCAGGACTTGACATGATATAATAAAGTGTGGATGTAGCAATCCAGTTAGATGACCTTATTGAGGCCATAATAAAAGGGGAGGCGGAGCAAGCGGTAGCAATAGCCGAAGGCCTTTTTCGCCAGGGTTTCTCCTTTGAGTCTATTATAGAAGATGGCTTAACCGGGGCTCTCAGGTCTCTTGATGTTAAATGTACGAATGAGGAGTTTAATCTCCTCGAGATAATGCTCGCAGGCCGGGCCATGATGGCTGTCCTTGAGGAGGTTATCTCTCCGAATCTTCCTTCTATTCAACCTATAAGGGATCCTAACAGGACAATAGTTATAGGTACAATCAGGGGAGACATCCACGACCTTGGGAAACATGTGGTAAGTACCTTGCTAACTGCCAGGGGTTTCAGGGTTATTGATCTCGGCCGTGATGTGGACCCCGTTGACTTTGCAAGAATGGCGGTAGTAGAAGGAGCAAGATACATAGGAATAAGCAGTCTTCTGACCATAAATATCCCATTCATAAGGAAGATCAAAAGTATTTTGAGGGAAGAAGGTCTTGATAATATAAAGGTAATAGCTGGTGGTGCGGCGATTCAACAGGCAAGACCTGAAGACCTTGATGTTGACTACATAGCCAGAGATGTCTTTGATGCCTTGCGTTACCTTGATGGGAGGTTCTGAGTATGACATCCCTCGAGAGGGTTAAGGCTGTTTTTAAAAAAGATATTCCTGATATCAGACCTGTCATGCCTGAGGTCTTTGGCGTAGCAGCAAGGTTGAATGGTTACACTATTTATAAATATGTGACGGATGAAAAGGTCCTTGCCGAAAGCCAGATAAGGACTCAAAGGGAGATGGGTTATGATGTCCTCTTTGCCTTTGCAGACCTCCTTGTGGAGGCAGAGGCTATAGGTTGCAGACTAAAATACGATGAGGATGCCTATCCTTATATTGTTGAGCCTGTACTCAGAAACCTGGATATGGTTGGAGAACTTAAACTGCCAGATCCTGAGAGAGATGGAAGGATGCCTGTTGTTATTCAGGCTACGAGGCTCTTGAGGGAATATGCCGGTGATAAGTGTTTGATAACTTCTTGTGTTGTAGGTCCCGTAACAATTGCTGCCCATCTGATTGGTCTTGAGAATTTCCTTTATAGTCTTGTTGATCAACCTGAAAGGGTCAATATCTTACTGGACTATACTGAAATGGTTATGAAGATATACGGAGAAGAACTCCTGAAGGCTGGCGCCCATTGTCTTATTGTCTTTGACCCTGTATCTTCACCTGATGTAGTACCATCTTCATACTTTCTTAATCTCGAATCGGGACGACTCAAAAGGGCCTTTGATTATTTTTCTTCCCTCGGCTCCCTGATTCCCTGGATAAGTATAGCTGGACCGACTCAGAGGATAATACCCTATTATAAGTTATCAGGGATAGGTCTAGCCACTATTGATTATGAGGTTTCCCTCAGGGAGGCCTTTAGCCTATGTAATGGCATTGTTCTAAATGGTAATCTAAAGCCCTACGACTTTGTCTCTAATGCACCGGAGGAGATCAAGGAAAAGACAGAGGCCTGTATTTTTGAGGCCTCGGGAAAGAAAAACTTTATAATTGGAACAGGCTGTGAGATCCCTATTGAGGCAAAGGCAGACAACATTGTAACATTTGTGAAGACAGCTAAGGGGTATAAATGAAAGAAGTGTCAAGACCTGAAGAGATAAAAGAGAGACGGGAATGGAACAGGAGGGCCCTTTCTACTATTGTAAAACTTAATAATATAACAGGATTCCTGCCGTTGGATATTAAGAGTACACTCAAGTCAATAGCGAGTGAGGTGAGCAATCTATTTAATCTCCACACGGCCTGCGTATATATTATTGAGGACGGGATGTTGAATCTTGTTGCCTTCAGCACACCTGATGGCCTGATTCCAGATATTCACCTCAATTCGAGCATGAATGCCTGTGCTGCCCTGAGACATGGCCTACCTTTTATTGCATGTAAGAGCGAAACCCCAAGACTTATCTGTCAGAACAGGAAGATAACATGCCGGAATTTATCTCATATTTGCATTCCCTTACTTACAGGGAGTGATACTAATGGGGTCTTCTCTGTCTCCTTTACAGAGGGGGATGGATTATCACGGGAGGAGATGGACGTCCTCTTTTCTATAGCAAACCAGGCATCCATGACGATTCACAGACACAGACTCTTTGAGACCCTGAAAAGGGAAAGGTTTGAGATGGAAGAGGCATATAAGGAGATAAGCTTTTTGAACGAATTGCTGAGTCAGAAGATAGAAGAACTCCAAGAGGCAAGGTTCAAGCTTCTTCAGTCAGAAAAGCTCGTTGCAATCGGCGAACTCGCTGCAGGTCTATGTCATGAGATTAATAATCCCCTCAGTATAATACAGAACAGGATAGAATGTCTGAAGATGGAGGCCGAGGAATTAGCGATTCCCGAGACCGTCCTGAAGGACCTTGAGGTTGTTCAACTTTATGCCATGAAGGCCTCTTCCATTGTAAAGGACCTCCTCATATTTTCAAGGTCTCCTTCGGTTGAATTTAGACCCATCAGGATTGAATCGGTATTAAGAGATGCTATAATGGCTTTAGAGTCAGATCTCAAGAAGGGTAACTGTTCTGTAGAGACTATTATTGGAGAAGATATACCGGAGTTGATGGGAGATTATGACAGGCTCGAGCAGGTCTTCAGAAATCTTATAGCCAATGCAATAGATGCCATGCCAGGGGGTGGAAAGATCTTGATAGAAACTCGCATATCCTCAGAGAGGAATGGATTTATAGAAGTCACTGTTAATGATGAGGGGACAGGTATACCTGATGAGATAATACACAGGATATTTGATCCATTTTTTACGACAAAGAAACTCGGGAAGGGCACAGGTCTTGGACTCTCCATCTGTTACGGTATTATAAAAAATCACGGCGGTAATATTACTGTTCAGACTGCCATCAATAAAGGGAGCATCTTTACAGTCTATCTTCCGCTGAATAAGACTGTCTTTAAGGAGGCTTTTTATGAGGAAGGCAAGAATCCTCGCTATAGATGATGAGGAGGAGATGCTGAATAATTATTATCGTCTCTTAAATAAGATGGGCTATGACTGTTTGACCCAGACCGATGGCAAAAAGGCCCTGGAGATGATAGATTCTTTTGATCCTGATATAGTCATTAGTGACCTGAGGATGCCAGATATAAACGGTCTTGACCTTCTCGAAAAGATCAGAGAGTTAAATGCTGCAATACCTGTTATCCTCGTTACGGCCTATGGCGATATCCCTACCGCTGTTGAATCAGTTAAGAGAGGAGCCTTTGACTTTATAACCAAACCTTTTTCATCTGAACAACTCAGGATCACTCTCGATAGGGCATTGAAGTATAAGAACCTTACTGATGAGAACAGGCAGTTAAGAGAGCAGTTAAAGGTCTGTTCTGATCTTGATATTATCGGGAAATCGGCTGGTATGTGTGAAGTGACCGAGGTGGTGAATCGTGTAGCGAGTACAGATGCAAATATACTCCTTACAGGCGAGAGTGGAACTGGGAAAGAGATGGTTGCTAAGGTAATTCATTCAAGGAGTCGAAGGAGTGCCAAACCCTTTGTCCCTGTTGACTGTGCAGCCCTTCCAGAAAATCTCCTCGAATCAGAGCTTTTTGGTTATGAGAAGGGTGCCTTCACAGGGGCTAACACAATGAAAAAGGGGCTTCTCGAGACTGCTCACGAAGGAACACTCTTTCTTGATGAGATTGGAGAGATGTCTTTGAGCCTTCAGGCAAAATTATTGAGAACCCTTCAGGAGAGGGTTGTTAGAAGGCTTGGAAGCAATAAATTTATTCCTGTTGATATAAGGATTATATCGGCTACAAACAGAGACCTGAAGAAGGCTGTTCAGCAGGGTTCTTTCCGCGAAGATCTCTATTATCGCTTAGATGTCATCCATATACATATTCCACCTCTCCGGGAAAGAAAGGAGGACATACCACTTCTTGCCATTCATTTTCTGAAGAGGTTTAATAGTATTCATAAGAAGAATGTGGACTCGATTTCTCCCAGAGCGATGTCAGCCCTTGAAGCATATGGGTGGCCAGGAAATGTAAGGGAATTACAAAATGTGATAGAAAGGGCTGTAATAATGACTGTTAGCGGGAGGATCGAGATAGAAGACCTTCCTGAAAACTTAAGGTCCCAGGGATTAGATGGATGGGAGACTCAAAGAACTGTTGATAATAGCCTTCAGAATCCTTTGCCTTATAGGGAGGCTAAGGAGGCGTGGCTTGCGGCATTTGAGAAGAATTATCTCCAGTCTCTCCTCGAAAACACATCGGTCAATATTAGCAGGGCTGCAGAAATCGCAGGTATTAACAGGAAGACGATTCATCGTCTGATAAAGAGATATAATCTCGATCTGAAAAGATCGAGAAATTAACCTGAGGGCAGTTCTATAGAAAATACAGTTTCATCTTCTGTGCTCTTTACAACGATATCACCATTATGGGCCCTGATTATATTGTAACTCATGCTGAGATTAAGCCCGGACTTTCTAACTTCCTGGGTATTGAATACAGAGTCAGTGAAGAAGGGTTCAAAGAGTCTGAGGCTTATTTCTTTCGGTATGAAAGGGCCATTATCACATATATGGATATGAAACAGTCCCTTTTCTTTGTACCCTCTAATTTCTACCCTGTCACCTTTACCTGACCGATTGATCCTGTTTATAGAGTTCGTAATGAGACTCAAAAGAGCTCGCTCTATCTTTGTCTTGTCAGCAGTTATGGTAACATCTTCAGATTCAGCTATCAGGTTTATCTTTCTCATGTCCATGCCTTCTTTGATGAGTTTAAAGATTTCTTCTATTAGGGATTTAAAGTTAACAGGGGTTTTATTCAGAATGGGCGACCTTGAGAATAGAAGCAGTTCTCCCACGATACCGCTCATCCTTGATGTTGATATGCTGATCTTGTCAGCTATTTCCCGTATCCTCTTGTTTATCGTGGATAGATCCAGCAGTACCTCACTGTATTTACTTACAGATGTAAGGGGATTGTGTAATTCCGTTGCCACGGTTGCCATGGTTCTGCTTAAGGCAGATAGTTTTTCTGCCTGAATCAATCTCTGCTCCATCTCTTTTTCCGATGTTACATCTCGTATCACAACGATAAAATCTTCGTCATAGTCCAGGTGCAGATGGTATGATTTAATATGATAAACCCTATCTCCTTTTGTGAACTCGATACCGCCCTTAGAGTTACAGAGGTCATGGATATTTTTAACTGAGGGTACACCAAGCATCTCCATAAAAGGATATCCTATTATAACCTCACCAAAGGTCTCTTTTGCGGATTTATTCGTCATCTTCAGGTTGCTATCCCTGTCCAGTATCATTAAGCAGTCCTGAATAGAGTCAAAGGTCTGCTGCCATTGTTTGGCCCAGTTTTCAAGGGATCTCTCTCTCTCTTTGATCCGAGACTGAAGGAGTGATACACGATAGAGTGCTATTATAGACAGGGTGAGGAATAACAGTATTCCTGCTATTGCCGTGATTGTCATAACCCTTTCTGTCCTGTTTATCTCTTTTACTGCTGATTCAAGCCTTGTCTCTGATAAAGAGGTTGCTCGTTCAAAGGCTCTCTTAACAAAAGGGGTAATCTTTCCGGTTATATTAAGTAAAGTGGCATAATCCTTTTCCATAGCAGGTGAGACAAGGGCATTTACGGCCTTTTCTGTATCTCTTATTATGGTTATTATGTGGTCGGGATGGTGGCAGCTGTAACATTCTTTGATCTTAACTTTCGTTCTATCAATCAAGAGCAATATCTCGGGGTCATCCCTCTTTTCCTCGATTGCCCTTCTTGTCTCAAAGATAAGATCTTTAAACTCAGCCCTCTTAATAAGGCTTCTCTGTGCTTCAGTAAGTGATTCTGTTTTTTCCTTTATTTTTATTAATCTCGTGCTTACCGAGACAATTCCAACAAAGGAGATCAGAAGATAGAGGATCATTATCGTGACAAAGAGGCGCCTCATAGATCTTTTAAATATCAAGAAATATTCCAATTTTTACTTTCTAATATAGCAACAAATTCTATCGAGTAAATGAGTTCGAGAACCAGGTATGGGACATCAAGTTCCCACATTGTGACATTAATGTCCCGATTATCCCTCTTTAGCCCAGATAGCTTTCTAAAAGATGTTGTAAAAATAATGCGATAGAAATAGGCACGGCTTTTGCTTTTTTTCGATAAAATCATAATCTGAGGGAGGTGAGAGCAACTTAATCTTTTTTTTCCAATGCTAATTAATAAACAAAAAAGAGGGGAGGTTAAAACGATGCATAAGAAAAAGAGAATATTCGGGACAATCATTCTATCTATGGCTGTGGCCATAGCGACCTTCTTATATGTAGCAAGCCTTGTCTCTGCCGCTGACCCAAAAGTTATCGAAAGGGGTAAAAAGGTTTATGAGAGCAGATGCGTGGTATGTCACGGTCCAAAGGGGGATGGTAAGGGTCTTGTCGGGATTGTCCATAGATTCGAGAAAAGAGGCATGGTATGGACAATCTACCCGAGGGACTTCACGACAGGAGTCTTCCGTTTCAGGACCACACCAACAGGGTGTCTGCCTACAAATGATGATCTTTTGCGGGTTGTTACAAACGGAATACCGAGAGCCTATATGCCATCCTCAGCAGATCTATCCTTGGAGGATAGGAAGGCTGTTATTGAATACATAAAGACATTCTCTCCCAGGTGGAAGGAGGAGGAACCCTGCAAACCCTTCCCTGTTAAAAAACCTCAATGGGTAGGTAACCTTGAATCCGTGGTAAAGGGCGAAAAACTCTGGAAGGAGATGAAGTGCTGGGAATGTCATGGAGAACAGGGGAGAGGGGACGGACCAAAGGCAGATAGGCTTAAGGATGACTGGGGTGATAAGATTCTACCCTTTGATTTCACAACTGGTGCGACAAAGATGGGTTTTGCCCCTGAAAATGTCTATACTGCCTATACAGCGGGCCTTGATGGAAGCGGTATGCCGTCTTATGAGGACTCAATGTCAGAGGAGGACAGATGGCATCTCGTCTCATTCACCCTAAAGCTGATGGGCAGATTGCAAGAGCAGCAAGTAAGGAGTAAATAGAAAGGAGGTCGCTGATGGAGAAGAGAATCAATAGAAGAAATTTTCTTAAATTTCTCGGCCTTGCAGGTGCAGCAGGAGCAGGTGTAGTCCTCTCGAAGGACATCCTATCAGACCCTGCCAAAAGGGAGATTGTCCAGAAGGCCGAGGCAAAGGAGAACGGGCAGAAGTATGAGGTTAAACCGGGAGAACTGGACTCTTACTACGGATTCTGGAGTGGTGGACACTCTGGTGAGGTGAGGGTACTCGGTATCCCCTCAATGCGGGAATTGAAAAGAATCCCTGTCTTTAACATGGATGTTGGCTCAGGATGGGGCATCACGAATGAGAGTAAGAAACTCCTGAGGGGAAGGTATGTGGGTGACACTCACCATGTCCATGGCTCCTATAAGAATGGAACCTATGATGGAAAATATCTCTTTGTGAATGACAAGGCTAATAACAGGCTTGCAAGGATAAGGATCGATTACATGGAGGTGGATGCCATTGTTGACGTCCCTAATATCCAGGGAATGCATGGTACCTTTCCCCAGAGGCATCCAAAGACAGAGTGGGTTGTAACCAATGGCGAGTTTCAGGTACCAGTTCCTAATGACCCAAAGAAGCCCCCAAAGGAGTATTATGGAATTCATGCCATAATTGATGCAGATCGGATGGCTGTTCTCTGTCAGGTGCTTGTTGAAGAGAACCTCGACCTTGCTGCCACTGATTACAAAGGTAAGTACTCAATGGCCACATCTTATAATGCCGAACAGGGCGTTACTATCTCGGAAATGCTTGCCTGGGATAACGACTATCTCCTCGTATTTAACTGGGAAAGGATAAAGGATGCCCTGAGGAAGGGGAATTACAAAACAATTAACGGTGTTAAGGTAATCGATGGAAGGAGGGGTAAGTCAGATATTGTCCTCAGGATACCCGTGCCCAAAAACCCTCATGGTGTTAATGTCTCACCAGATGGAAAGTATGCGGTCTGCTCAGGAAAGGTTGCCCCTGTGTGTACAGTAGTTGACCTCGATAAGGTGGATCAGGCATTTGCAGGAAAGATAAAGCCCGAACAGTGCATAGTTGCTCAGCCTGAGATAGGGCTTGGACCACTCCATACCACCTTTGATGGTAGGGGAAATGCCATAACCTCTGTATTTATCGACAGTACAAATGTAAAATGGAATATAGGGAGGGCTGTAAAAGGCGAGAAAAAGCCTATTGTGGATGTCCTTGACATCCATTACCAGGTTGGGCACATTATGGCAACTATGGCGGAGACAAAGGAAGCAGATGGTAAGTGGCTTGTATCCCTGAATAAGTTCTCAAAGGACAGGTTCTTGAATGTGGGACCTCTCAAGAATGAGTGTGAACAGCTCGTAGATATAAGTGGTGAGAAGCTGAAACTCGTTCATGACTCAGCCGCATACCTTGAGCCCCATGACTGCATCATGGTAAGAAGGGATATAATCGAAAAGAATGTGAAGGATAGATTCAATATGTTCGAGTACCATCCAATGGCTGTAACAAAGAGCGAGGTTGAGAGAAAGGGTAAAGATGTTATCGTTAAGCTAACGGCTAATGCGCCTGTATTTGGATTGCAGGAGGTTAAGGTTAAAAAGGGTGACAGGGTTACGGTTATCGTGACGAATAATGATGAGATATCAGATCTCACTCACGGTTTCTGTCTTTCTGATTACAACATAAACTTTGTTGTTGCACCCTTCCAGACCAAGTCTGTCACCTTTGTGGCTGACAAGCCAGGGGTTTACTGGGCCTATTGCACAAACTTCTGTCACGCCCTGCACCTGGAGATGAGGATGAGGTTCATAGTGGAGGCATAAAAGGGCTGATGAACAGGCTATAGGCTTTCAGGCACTGGACAATATGTCGTCTTCGCTAAGGCCTATAGCCTGTTATTATGGAGGTGTGTATCTTGAAGAAAGGTGTGATAATGCTTTTTTTTATTTTGCTTCCCCTTAATGCCTATGGGGATCAGTGGAAGTTTTTTGAGCATAGATATCCCTATAAACTCGAAGATGTCCTTCAGGCAGATAGATTTGTTCAGAAAAAGGGCTACTGGGAAGGTTACAGGGGAAGGACCCTCCTAGGATATGTCTTTATATCTAAGGACTGGACAGAAAAACTTGTTGGTTATTCGGGCAAGCATATGGAGACCTTAATCGGTATTGATATAAATGGAAATATAACGGGTGTCAAACTCTTATTCCATTCAGAACCCATAGTCCTTATAGGGCTGAAGGAGGAGAATTATCAGAAGTTTCTTAAACAGTATCAAGGAAAGAGCATACTCAAGCCCCTTTCTGTTGGCAAAGAGATATCAATGGATGCAATAACAGGCGCCACGGTTACAGCAGTTGTGCAGAATGTCATTATCCTTGGAAGTGCAAGAAAGGTGGCTTCTGAGACTGGATTGATTAAGGTTGCAAAAAAGGCGGAGAGGAGGATAAGCCAGAAGTACCAAAGTCTTACCTGGGAGGACCTCCAGAAGGCAGGAGGGGTGAAAAATCTCAAGGTCTATCCGAAGGAACTGGGTATTAAAGGTGCTGAGGCTTATATTGACCTCTACTTTGGCATCCTTAATCCGCCTTCTATCGGAAGGAATGTCCTTGGCGAGGCACTTTACAGGGATATCATGAGTTCATTAAAAAATGGAGAGACCGCTATATTCGTTGTAGCGACTGGTACGGGTTCCTTCAAAGGTTCAGGCTTCGCAAGGGGCGGTGTCTTTGACAGATTTAACCTTGAGCAGGAGAGTAAGGTCTATGTCTTCAGGGATAGGGATTACCGCATCCTTACAGAGCTAAAGTCACCTGGTGCACCTGTGATAAAAGAAGGAGGAATCTTTATCGTGAGGGATATGGATTTCGATCCAACGGGGCCCTTTACCTTTAATCTCCTGCTACCTTACAGACCGACCGTTGCAAAAAAGGAATTCAAATCTTTTACCACAGACTATAGATTACCTGAGAGGTTTATGGAATAAGATGGAAGAAGTTATGACAGAGATCTCGGAATTCTCTCTCTGGAGACAGGTCTGGGAAATGAATGTCTCCAGTATTATCATATTTTCTCTCTTTCTTATCTCAATTCTCCTTATCATGGTCTTCAGGGGGAGGCTTTCGAAGAATAGAAAGGCCGTTAAGATATTGAGAAATACTTTTCTTGTTATATCATTTGTCTATGTGGGATTATTCCTGAAGGCACAGCCAACAACCACCAATATAGTGATTATCCTCAATTCCCTTAAAGAGATGCAGTTTCCCCTCGGCCTCTTTCTCTTAGAGCCCTTCATATTTATCTCCTTTATCTTTATTGCCATAACTATTGTTTTCTGGGGAAGGGGTGTTTTCTGTGGATGGCTCTGTCCTTATGGTGCCTTTTTAGAACTCCTTAACAAGGTCTATGACAGGTTCTTTCCAGGGCTCAGGATCAGGATCTCCGGGAAGGTCAACACAAGGATGGTCTATCTGAAATATATCTTTTTTTTAATCATTGCAGCCGTATCTTTTTACAGCTTTATGCTCTCTGAGTATCTCACCGAGATAGAGCCCTTCAGGACCTTTGTCCTTAAATTAAAGAGGGATTGGTTTTTTGTTGCCTATTTTATGGTGATAACCATCGGCTCA
This sequence comes from Thermodesulfovibrionales bacterium, assembly GCA_046290845.1. Lineage (GTDB taxonomy): Bacteria > Nitrospirota > Thermodesulfovibrionia > Thermodesulfovibrionales > UBA9159 > JBBIPQ01. Next base: position 32,278 of record JBKBUA010000005.1, on the reverse strand, counting down.
GTCTTAATATACAGGGCCTTCTGCCGCTATCTCTGCCCACTGGGTGCTGCCCTGGCGATACCTTCTTTTATCAGAAGGATTCCGATTTTAAGGATAGCAAGGTATGACTTCTGCGGAACCTGTAAGATATGCGGAAGGACCTGCAGACCTCAGGCTATAGCGGATGGCACTATAGATATGAAGGAATGTCTTGAGTGCCTTGACTGTCAGTTAAATTACTGTGATCAGGAACTTTGCCCTGTCCTTATAAGACAGAAGAAGAAGGGAAAAGAGATGCCTTTGAAGGCTCATGCAGCAGGCCTTGTTCTTTTGGTGCTTTTAATCCCATCTATCCTTTATGGGAAGACCCTTTATGTTGGGCCTGAGGGTTATAAGAGCATATCTGAAGCTATCAGGGTTGCTAAAGATGGCGATACTATTGAGGTCAGGGGTGGCGAATACAGTGAGGAGATAACTATTAATAAAAGTATCTATCTCAAGGGAATAAACAATCCTGTTATAAAGGTCGAAAGGGGTAACATCATTACTGTATTAAAAAAGGATGTTACTGTAGAGGGATTCACCCTTATCCATGGAAGGGATGTTCCAGGTACACAGAGTACAGGGATCTATGTAGGAAAGGGTGCTGATAGTGTTACTGTGAGAAACAACCATCTGAAGGATATCATGTTCGGTATATGGGCAGTAAGTAACAGGGGCATAAGGATCGAAGGTAACGTTGTTGATGGCAGGAAGGAACTGGACCTCAATTACAGGGGCAATTGCATTTATCTAACCGATGCCCAGGAGGCAACGGTATCAGGAAACAGATTGAATTACTGCAGGGATGGTATGTATGTGGAGGTCTCTCACGATGGAAAAATAATAAACAATGAGATTAGGAATTCCAGATATGCCCTTCATACCATGTGGGTTGACAGGGGAGTCTTTAACAACAACCATGCACAGGAGAATCTCGTTGGGCTTGCTATAATGTATACAAAGCAGTCGGAGATGAACAATAACATCTCTGTTGGAAATAAGACTCACGGGCTTCTCCTTATCCAGACTGTAAGGGGTGAGATAAAGGACAACATAGTGATAGGCAACACAAAGGGCATATTTCTCTATAACTCTATACTTAATAAACTAACTGGCAACCTTATCATGAACAATAATCTTGGCCTCCATAGCTGGGGAGGGTCTGAGGAGAACGAGGTCACAAAGAATTCTTTTATTAATAACGAGATTCAGGTTAAGTTCGTGGCAAGCAGGGATCAGCAATGGGATAACAATTACTGGAGTGATTACCTGGGCTGGGACATGACAGAGGACGGTATCGGTGACATAGCCTATGAATCAAACACAGTAGTGGATCATATACTCTGGAGATATCCCATGGCAAAGATACTTTATTCAAGCCCTGCACTACAGGTATTGTGGGTCATAGAGAAGCAGTTTCCCTTTCTTAAGGTGCCGAGGGTTGTTGACAGAAGACCATCAATGTTTCCCTTTCACGCTCAATGGAAGGAGATGAAGGAGAGATTCCCTTACAGTCCTGTAAGGTATTATGGCGATATAGATAAGCTTCCGATGCATTGATATGATTGAATTTAGAGAGATAACAAAGAATTATGGGGATATAAAGGCCCTTGACTCCGTATCCTTTACCATAAAGGAGGGGGAGATGCTCGGTCTTGTGGGTCCTAATGGCTCTGGCAAGTCCACACTCCTCAGGATACTGACAGGCATACTAAGACCATCCTCTGGGGAGGTGCTTTTATATGGAAAAGATTTAGGTGAAAAGGACTGGCTCTCCTTTAAAAGAAAGATAGGATACATGCCCGAGAGGATCTCTTTTTATGACAATCTTACAGGAATGGAGGTACTTAACCTCTTTGCGAGGATAAAGGGAGTAAAACTTAATGGGCTGCCTGACTTACTCAAAGGTATTGTCTCAGAGGATTTTCTTTCAAGAAGGGTGGGTACCTATTCAAAGGGTATGAGGCAGCGGCTGAATCTTGCCCAGGCCCTTGTTAATGACCCTGATATACTGATCCTCGATGAGCCAACATCAGGCCTTGATCCTGTCGGAACAAAGGATTTCTACGAAACCCTCCTGGCTGTTAGGCAGAGAAAGGGACTGACGGTTCTCCTTTCATCTCATGTCCTTGCAGAGATCGAGGCAAGGGTTGATAGGGTGGCTATATTGAAGAATGGCTCGTTAAAGGCCATCGGGAGTCTGACAGAACTTTATACAGGACTGAACCTTCCCCTTAAACTCTCGATACTTCCTGCTGTCTCGATGAATGGCTCGGTTGAAGATGTTTTGAGAGGGGAAGGGGTAAAGGATATAACGAAAAGGGATGGTTATATTTATGCCACTATCCCGAGGAATGAAAAGATGAGGGTTCTTTCATCGCTCATGGAAAAAAGGGATAGCTTTGTTGACCTTACAGTAATAGAGCCGAGTCTTGAGGAGGTGTTCTTTGGTCTCCATTGATGCTATAGGTGCAATAGCAAGAAAGGAACTCACAGACAGGTTAAGGACGAGGTGGGTAATAGTAATAGCAACTGCCTTTTCGGTATTTACTATCCTTATTGCCTACTTCGGTTCAGCACCATCGGGTATAGCAGGATTCAGGAGGATCGAGGCAACAGTGGCAAGCCTCACGAGCCTCGTTACCTATTTCATCCCTATACTCGCTCTTACTCTGGGAGGTGGAATAATAATAGATGAGAGGGAAAGGGGTACTCTTGACCTTTTCCTCTCAGCACCCATCTCTTTCTCAGAATTCATAGCAGGGAAGTTCTCAGGCCTCTTAATAAGCCTGACCATCTCAACCCTCGGAGGTCTTGGCCTTGCCGGTCTTATACTCATATTAAAGGCTGGTTTTGCTGCCTCAAAGAGTTATATATTCTTTATGTTTAATTCTATTATCCTTGGCCTTATCTTCCTGAGCCTCTCATTCCTTATTTCTGTCCTCTTTGAGGAGAGGTCGAAGGTCATTGCCTTTATGATCTTTATATGGCTTTCACTTTCGGTGCTTTATGACCTCGCTCTGCTTGGTCTTCTCATCCTTACAAAGGGTGAATTGAGCAGTGCTATCTTTACCACCCTTCTGTTACTGAACCCTGTTGATATTTACAGGGTAATGAACTTTCTTTCTATAGGTGAGTTTAAGGTATTTATAGGTCTTGCATCTGTTGAATTCCCTGCTTTCTTTAAGACTTCGATTCTCCTCTTGATATCCCTGTTATGGATTATAGTGCCCTTAGCCGCAAGCCATTATCTATTTAAAAGGAGGTACTTGACATGAGAGTTCTTTTGATTGCTACTGTTACAATCCTCGTTACTGCCCTTCCTGTAATGGGCTATGAGGTAGTTTCTGTGACGGATGGAGCAACAATTAACGGCTATGTGAGGTTCACTGGTTCAGTCCCTGCTGATGAGCTCATAAAGATTGATCGAGATACAGAGGTCTGCGGAAGTGAAAGGGCTGCCAGGAAATACCTTATCTCAAAGGGTGTTGTAAAGAATGCAGTTGTCTGGCTTGATGGTGTTAAAAAGGGTAGAGCTTTAACCCCTAAGGATGTGTGGATAACAATAAAGAATTGCGAGGTGGAGCCTCTTGTGAATGTGGGCTTCGTGGGAGGAAGATTCATCTTTAGAAATGAGGATCCCATACTCCACACGCTCCAGCTCAAACTGGGCCTGGAATACCACAAGACCCTATCTCAAAGGCCATTAGAAGACGGGGCTACTATTTATAATATTGCCCTTCCTAAGAAAGGGATGAAGGTAGAAAAACCCATTAAAGAGTACCACTCCTATTCTGCTGATCGAGGTTATGTGAGGATAAAATCCAATGCCCATAGCTGGCTCAGAGGTTATGTCTTTGTCTTTGATCATCCCTACGGGGCTGTGACGGATGAGACAGGTTCCTTTAATCTGGAGGGAATCTTACCAGGAGAATATACCCTTATGGTATGGCACGAGGGCTTTGGTTTCAAAAAAGTAAAGATCTCTCTTAAGAAAGGTGAGAGGAAAGATGTGGAGATCAACCTATCCCCTTAGGATTTTTTTGATTCTTTCTTTGTATCTTCTGGTTTTGTCAGGCACCGTCAGGGCTGAGGAACCTTCGATCAGGTTCTATGAGACGAGGTTTGACTTTGGCTCTGTAAAGAAAGGGGAGAGGATAGTCCATGACTTTGAGTTCATCAATGAGGGAGGCGGGGTACTCAGGATCGATAAACTCATACCTGCCTGAAGGGCCTGTACGACTGCTACTGCCAGTTCGGCAGAGATAGGTCCTAATGAGAAGGGTAAGATTACAGTGATAGTGGATACCTCTGTCCCTGCTGTTAAGGTGGGACATATTTCTAAGTATGTTGAGGTCTGGACAAACGATAGAAATAGACAGATGACTACATTGGTTGTTACAGGAGATGTCTTGCCTGATGAGGAAAAGAAATGAGAGGAGAACAGGTAATCAGGTGATTACCTGTAGCCTTAGCAGGAGGGCCTTTCTGTTTGGAACCTTCTTCCTCTTAGGCGAGGGGATATATCCTGTCTTGACCTCTGCAAAGACCATAGAGGACAGGAATGTAAGGTCTGTTTCACTGAAGATCACTTACACCACCGAGATATTAAGGCCTCCAAAGGCGGGGCTTGTAAGGATATGGATGCCAGTTCCAAGAAGTGACCATGCTCAGGAGATTAAAGGAGTGGATATTAAATCAAAGATATCTGGCAGGATTACGGAGGACAGGAATAATAAGATCTTTTATCTCGAGACAGGAAGACTTAAGGCAGGTGAAAGGATTATCCTTTCCTTCCATTTAGATAGAAGGATAGAGGGTATTCATGGTGGCGAGCCCGATGAAGGATCTCTTAAACCCTCTGAATGGGAGAAGTGGGATAAAAATATCATGGACTTTGCTGAGAGGGTGATAGGGAATGAGAGGGATACTGTTAGGATCGGAAGGAAGGTCTTTGATGCAATTATAGATAGGCTTAATTATGTCCATGAGGTCTGCGGAAGGGGAGTGAGTTCCATTGCCTTTGAGGAGAGGGCAGGAAGGTGTGATGAATTCCATGCCCTCTTCAGGAGCATGATGATGTATAAGGGAATACCTGTGAGATGGGAACAAGGGATACTTCTGCCCTATCCATCTGAGATGAAGAAAAAGGGAGAGATAGAGGCTGACTGTATAAATGCCCACAGTTGGGTAAGTTTTTACAGTGATAGGAAATGGGTACCCGTTGATATCTCAGAGGCAAAGAGGAGGCCAGAGATGAGGGATTTTTATTTCGGTAGGATACCACCTGACAGGATAAAGTTCTCCTCAGGCCGGGGTATCGACCTTGTTCCAAAACAGGAGGATATCATTAATACCTTTGCCTATACATACATCGAGGCTGACGGTGTGCCGGTGGTTTACGGTCATAACTACAGAAATAGACTGAGATATGAGGTCATGAGGATGAAGATAGGATGAAAAGTTTGGTCCTTGTAATCATCTTGACATTAAGTCTGCCTTATAATCTTTATTCTGCCGGAGAAGACCTTGTCGGTTCTCCTGTACCAACCTTTGTTCTTCCTGATGAGGACAACAGGAATGTAGATTTCGGTACTCTAATTGACAGACCAACGATCATCTATTTTACCCATAATGCCTGTCATTACTGCACCCAGATAATAGCCCATCTTAAAAGGGCAGAGGCTAAGTTTGGTAAGGATAAGCTGAGGATAATAGGTATTAACATAATGGCAAGGGATAGCAGACTCGTAAGGGCATACAAAAAGGAGATGGGTTTCACATTTCCCATGTTTGCAGGCAACAGGGATGACCTGCTAAAGAGATACAGGATCAATTATGTCCCTGTACTGGTCTTTGTGGACTCTAAAAGGCTTGTTAGGAGGGTTGTGGGACATTATATCCATGAGCCTGAACTTCACAGACTTATAAAGGAGATAATGGGGGAAAGGGGGTGATAGTGACTTGGTCGCTTAGACTTGAATCCAATAGAAAGATTAAATCTTAAAGAGGAGGTTAGAGATGAAAAGGATAACAGTAATCGTGATGTTTCTATTGCTGGCCATCGTTACTGCCTCATTTGCCTATGAGGTTGTTGATGTCAAGAATGGTGGCAGTATTAAAGGTAAGGTGAAGGTTGCGGGAAAATATGAATCTCCAGTTCTCAAGATCGAGAAGGATGTGGAATTCTGTGGTAGTAGCCAGCCTTCTAATATGTATCTTATATCAGGCGATATGGGTATCAAGAATGTGCTTGTGATAGTAGAGAATGTTCAAAAGGGTAAGGCCGCGCCTAAGAAGGATACAACGATTGATAACCAGAAATGCTACTTTGAGCCCCTCGTAAGCATTGCCTACAAGGGATCAAATTATATCCTCAAGAACAGTGATCCGATCCTTCACAATACGAGCCTGGCGGTTATGCTTGGTGACAAGAGGAGGACGGTTTATAACCTTGCCCTTCCAAAGAAGGATCAGGTTATAACAAAGCCTGTGAAGACCACAGGTCTCCACGATGTTAAATGTGATGCCCATGCATGGATGAGGGCCTATGTCTATGTCTCGGAACATCCCTATGTAGCAATTACAGATGATAATGGAAACTTTGAGATTAAAGACCTTCCTCCTGGTAAATATACTGTAAGGTTCTGGCATGAAGGCCTGAAGGAAGAAAAAAAGGATGTGGAGGTCTCGGCAGGGAAGGCCTCAGACCTGAATGTGACCATGAGCAAGAAATAAGAAAAGGGCCGCTCTGCGGCCCTGAAATAACCCGTGGTTGGAGGTAACAAGTGGCGGAAGGAAGTGTAAAAAAGGGGATTGTTAAGGGTTTTATTAAATTAACCCTGATACTGGGTGCAGGATTTGCTGGTCTTTTTTTCTTAAAGAGTATTTTACCCTCACCAAGCCCTGAGGGGTATAGATTTTTCCCTCTACTTGGAAGCAGGGTGTGGGTATGGATAATCGCCCAGATACATCTTAATTTTGCTGCCTTTGTTCTGGGCGTTCCTATCTTTGCGGTTGCAATGGAATTTTTGGGATGGAAAAGGCAGGATGAGAGGCTCGACAGGATCGCCTATGACTTTACAAAACTCTTCACATTAGCCTATACACTAACTGCCATAATGGGCGCTATCCTTATGGTGAGCCTACCTCTGCTATATCCCAAATTTATTGCCCATTTACTGAAGATCCTCGGACCAACATGGTGGTTCTACATACTCTTCATGTATGGTGAGGTCTTTGTTTGTTACTACTACTTCTATTCCTGGCAGAGGATGAAGGAGAAAAAGGGAACCCATGTGGGTATCGGGGTCTTGCTGAATGTGATGGGTGCGATTCTACTGCTAATAACGAGTGCATGGGTCGGGTATATGACCACCCCTGGAGGTGTGAGTCCTGAGGGTGAACTCCTCAATAGATGGCAAGCAATAAAGACCTACATGTGGATACCGCTTTCACTTCACAGGCTCGTTGCAAATGTCGTTTTTGGCGCTGGAATTGCTGCTGCCTATGCTGCCTACAGGTTTATAACCGCCAGAAACGAAGAAGAAAAGGCCTATTATGACTGGATGGGTTATACATCAGCAATGATAGCAATAGGTTTTTCTCTTATCCTTCCTGGTATAGGCTATCTCCTCGGTATAGAGATCTATGCCTTCAATGAACAGATGGGTATACAGCTTATGGGTGGATTCTTTGCATGGCTCTGGGTCATGCAGGCTATCCTCATTGGAGCAATACTCTTCTTTATCAACTATTACCTATGGATATCCCTGAATAAGATGCCGGGCGGTGAGAGGTACTTCAAGTATGTGAAGTTCCTCTTTATAACCGTCCTCTTTGGTTACCTTGTGTGGCTAACTCCCCACAGTGTTGCCTTGAGCCTTGAGGAGGCAAGGAGGATCGGGGCGTATCACCCTGCCTTGGGCAACCTCGGTGTCATGGCTGCAAAGAATACGGCTGTGATAATCTCTTATCTTGCCACATTCCTGAGTTATGCCATCTTCAGGATGAGCAACAAGGACCCTGTTGTTCCCTGGGTAAAGACTGGAAGGGCGATAAGGGCAGGTATAATAATATTTTCCACCATTATCGTTCTCATCATCGGTGTTTACAGTTACATGGTTCCTGCTGCGGTGAGGGTGAAGGTGCTTTCTCCTATTCAATTCGGTGTATTCTTCCTTTCAATAATCGGCCTTTTCATCCTGGATAACAAGATGTATAAAGGAGCGAAGGTGATAGGAGAACCCCGTTGGGGAAAGATGCCCGAAAGATCCCAGTATGCCCTTATCGGGATTACAGTGACTTTTACATGGCTTATGGGAATGATGGGTTATATGAGGTCAGGTGGCAGACAATACTGGCATGTCTATGGAATACTTAAGGATACGAGCCCTGATGCCTATCTCCCTGCCCATGGTATAGCAGCAGTAATAGTTACTATAATCACCTTACTATTCTTTGCACTTATTGCCTTTGTCTTCTGGAGCATAATGAAACTCGAAAAGGTAGCTGAGGAAAGGAGGCAGGAAGGATGAGATCGGGAGCTATCAAATTAGGTCTCGTTGTTTTAGGGATAAATCTCTTTTTTGCCTATATTGGGCTGTATTTTCTTCCTCAATCAGAATCACATCCACCCAAGGAACTGAAGATCCAGGAAGGGGTTACTACTGAGGAGTTGATCCAGATAGGTGAGCAGATACTCTTCGGAAAGGGGCAGTGCATGGTCTGCCATCCCATGAAGGCAGAACCAGGCATGAGGGCACCTTCAATTGATACTATCGGAAAGCTTATGGAAGAGGAGGCAAAGAAAAGGAATATGAAGCCAGAAGATCATGCCTTTGAGGCCCTTGTTAATCCTGGTGCCTATGTAGAAAAAGGATTTGATAACATTATGCCACCTGTTCATAAGCCACCAACATCTCTTAATGAGGGTGAGCTTATAGCATTAACGGCCTTTCTCCAGAGTAAGGGTGGTAAGGTCACTGTGAGTTATCCTGCATCGGTTGAGGCCCTTAAGGCCCAGATTGATAAGGCTCAGAAGGGAGGTAAATAGATATGGTATGGATATACCCTTTGGTCACTCTAATCGGCATTGCTATATCAGTCCTTGCAGCTATCAGGAAGTCTCCCTTTTTTAACTTTATCGGGATACTCATAGCTATCTACGGGTTTCTTAAGAGCTTGGGCCTTTTCATGCCACCCCTACCCGGTCAGGTCATAGTGATGTATATGGCAATGGCTATATTTGCCTTTCTTATATTCTTCTCCATAGAGGAAGAGACGTTCCAGGCCTTTTTAAGACCTGTTAAATCTGTACTCGCTGACGAGGAAAAGAAGATACAGAGGATTGTTATCGTCTTTGTAGCTATCCCTGTTGCTGCAGGTCTGATTACATATTTTAAGGTAAAACCCAGGTACGAACCACCCGTCTCGGCAAGGATAGTCCATCCTGAGCCTCCTGCTGAGATTGAATTTAGGGGCAAACCTATAAAGATACTCGGACTTGAGAACCCATTAAGGAAGGATACGGCTAATCTCAAGAAGTATCTTGAAGAGGGCAAGAAAGTCTATTACCAGAACTGTTTTTACTGTCATGGCGATGACCTTGATGGTAAAGGCCATTTTGCCCAGGCCTTTAACCCCTTGCCATTACCTTTCAGGGGTACAGATACCATTGCACAGCTTCCAGAGTCATTTGTATTCTGGCGCATTGCAAAGGGATGGAGAGGTCTCCCGCCAGGATCAAATCCCTCGGATTCCTCTATGCCTTCCTTTGAGGATATCCTTACCGAAGAGGAGATATGGAAGGTGATCCTCTTCATCTATGAGGCAACGGGGAATAAACCGAGAACATGGTAAGCAGGAGGTTAAGATGAGATTGTTATTCATATTGATTTTATTATTGTCAGTATCACTTAATGCCTATGGAGAGGAAAAGGGAAAGGTCCTTTATGAGGCCTGGTGTGCTCAGTGCCATGGCTATGAGGGAAAGGGCGATGGATACGCAAAGGATTTCACCTTTCCAAAGCCACGGGACTTTACAGTTGGAACATACAAGTTTACATCAACACCAACTGGAGACCCCCCTTCAGATGAGGACCTCAAGAGGATGATAAGGGATGGTAATCCAGGGACATCTATGCCTCCATGGAGGAGGTTTAGTGATGAAGAGGCGAAATCCCTCATTGAGTACCTGAAGAAATTTGCCCCTGATGTCTTTACATCAAAGCCTGAACCTGTGAAGATAACAAAGGTTCCATCCTGTTCTGATGAGATGATAAAGAAGGGCAAGGAGATCGAAGAGAAGACAGCAAAGTGCTGGGAATGCCATGGCAAGGAGGGAAGGGGTGATGGGGAAAAATCCTGGCAGGAAAACTTTAAGGATGACTGGGGGAATCCCATACTTCCTGCTGATCATACCCATCCCTGGGAATTCAGGAAGGGTTCCAGCCTTGAGGATATCTATCTTACTATAACGACAGGTAATAAAGGCACACCCATGACATCCTATCAGGATACGCTTTCTGATGATGAGAGATGGGCCCTTGCCTGTTTTATAAAATCAAGACAACTTCAAAGAAAGCTCGGCGTCTCTCTCATGGTTAAGAAGGCTACTACTGTCCCTTCTGTTGAGGACAAGACCTGGGATAAGGTTGATTATCTCGATCTCCCAATGGCAGGCCAGATAATGTTTGAGCCGAGGAACTTTACGGCTACAATCACGAATGTAAGGGTGAGAGGGCTCTATACCAATGCCGAGGTTGGGATATTACTTGAATGGACAGACAAAAAGCCAAATAAGGGTGACGATGGCCTACCACCTGACTTGGTAAGGATTCAGTATCCCTTAAAGATAGGGGATAAGCCCTATTTCTTTATGGGAGATAAAAAGGCTGCTGTTTACCTCTGGTCATTTTCTATGGCTGATAGTAAGGGCACTGAATTCAACGCAACAGGACCAGGCACTCTTACCCAGCAGGAGAGGCAGGACATTAGGGCAGAGGGGTCTTACAAAGATGGTCGGTACAGGGTTCTTTTCAGAAGGCCGCTCAATACTCAGGATGACAAGGATACAAAGTTTGAGCCCGGGAAGTTTTTGCCCTTCGCTGTTCAGGTCTATGATGGTAGATTTAAGGAGGAGGGTAATAAGGCAACGGTCTCTGCCTGGTATTACATGATCTTAGAGCCTTCCACACCGCTTAAGGTCTATGTATTACCACCCTTTGTTGCCTTTCTATTCCTTGCTGCTGGGATAGTACTTCATAAGAGGATGAGCAAGAAGAGATAGGAACTGTGATCTTTCTGTTACAGGAGCATCAGATCATAGGACGGTATGGTTGGTCATGCCAATCTGTACCGTCCTATACGTGTGTTCTATTGATCTTTCTTCTTGTTTTTTCCTTTATCCTTACCTCCTGCAAGAAGACGGTAGAAAAACCTCCTCCCATAGAGTTTACAAGGCAACATTCTTGCAGAGTCTGCGGCATGATCATAGTGGACTTTCCTGGCTCAAAGGCACAGATCCATTACCGAAATGGTGAGATTGATACATTCTGCAGCACCCTCGATATGTTACTCTTTTATCACCAGCCTGACAGGCCAAGGAATATTGTTGCTATATATGTGAATGATATGGGGAAGGCCCAGTGGGATCATCCTGTTGGAAACTGGGTTGATGCGAAGGAGGCCTTTTATGTCTATGGTGGAGATATAATGGGACCAATGGGTGAGGCCCTCGTTCCCTTTTCAAAAAGGAGCGATGCTGAGGATTATATTAAAAAACATGGTGGACGGATCATCAAGTTTGAAGAGATAACCCCTGATATCCTGAAACCGCGGTAATTTATGGAGAGGAGCAGGTTAATCTTCATTATTCCCTTTCTCCTCATGGCCCCATTGGTCATGATAGGTCTTGATATGTATATCTTTGAAAAAGAGGATTCGAGGGCAAGAGAACTTCAAAATTACTTGGGTGGTTTTGGTCTCGGCGGAGTTATAAGTCCTGAGTGGGGTTTCCTGAATTATGACCCAAGGATAGATTTTGTTGATGAGACATCTCTATGGCCGATACCAGGAGGTTATAGTTACTCTCCTGAAAGGGGATTTTCCGTTGCTGATATGAAGGAATCCCCTTTGTTAGATTTAAGTTCCATAAATAGAAGGGCAGAACATAAAGGGTGTGATAATTGCAGGATGGACTTGAACAAATGGGCAGGTACAAGATATGAGTTTGAGACATCAAAAGGAAGATTCTATACCTGTTCAATACACTGCTTAGCGGTAATGGCTTATTATAAGCTCGGGGAGGAACCTAAAAAAGTAAAGGTTGCTGAATATCTCAGACCTGAAAGGATGCTTGATGCAGGGAAGGCGTTCTATGTTATAGGCTCTTCAGTACCAGGCACGATGAGCCCTGTAAGCATAATAGCTTTTTCTTCTCCTGATGAAGCTGAGAAGTTTTCCAGGAGGTTCGGCGGTAAGGTTACAGACTTTAAGGCTGCCCTTGAAGAAGCAAAAAGGGAGATAGATCACAAATAAAATTGAGACATCTTAACCTATTCTATACAGCACTGCACAATATTACCCGTTATCCAGTAAGGAGCATGGTGATTATCCTGTGCCTCATAGCGATACTTCTTCCATTCCTCTCAGCAATGGCGGTTCTTGAGGGTGTAAAAAAGGAATCCTTCATATCTGCACAAGACGGAGCAGATGTATATTTAACAATGGACATGTATGGAAGAAATGGTGTTATTCCCATCGATATGGCGGAACCCGTAAGGAATATAGAAGGTGTTATAAGGGTCATGCCAAGGGCAATCAGCAGGATCTATGTAGGTGGGAAACTTACCGTTCTCCTCGGAATTCCTATTGAAGGTCTTACAGGGAAGGTGACTTTTGTTAAAGGAGGACTTCCTAAGGAAGGTGAGGTAGTCATAGGCAGGAGGCTTGCCAGGGAGATGAAACTGGATATCGGAGACAGCCTAAGTCTCGGTGTGAGGATAATCGGAATCGTTGACCATGTGCCCTATGTGGTGAAGAGAGAGTTTCGTATATCAGGGATATTTGATTCAAGCTCAGGTTTATGGACATCAAATCTCATACTGATGAACCTAAATGAGATGATCGGCCTCTACGAAATGGACGGATTTATAACAGATATGGCAATTTATGTGAGACCAGGCCTTACTGGTAAGGTAAGTGAGGAACTCCAGAGGATGAATTCCTATTTCAGGATACAGACAAAGGATCTCGTTATGACTTATCTCGACAGGGGCTTCAGTACAAAAGGAGGTATCTTTCTCATCCTATATACCATTGCCTTTGCCATAGGGATACCAGCCCTTTTAGTCTCCTCAGGGCTCGGTCTTACAGAGAGGAAGAGGGAGGTAGGGATATTGAAGGCCCTCGGCTGGAGGACGGTCGATGTGATGGAGATGGTCTTTTTTGAGTGCTTGATCCTTTCACTCTTAAGTGTACCGATGACATTTATAATCTCCTTTTTCTGGATAAAGGTCCTCAATGCACCTTTTATCGCACAGATCTTTATCCCTGGCGCAGGCATCTTTCCAGACTTTCCCGTTCCATCTTTATTTTTACCCATGCCTTTGATTATCACTTTTTTGATCTCAATTGTTATTACTGCAACGGGAAGTATATACACTACCTGGAGGACCTCTGTGGTTCCACCTGTGGAGGCGATGAGATGATTCGCTGCGAAGGGATATGGAAGGTCTATCATGAGGGAAGGCCCTATGAGGTAGTGGCACTCAGGGATATTACCCTCTCTATAAGGAAGGGTTCGATAACAGTATTGCAGGGACCATCGGGCTCAGGAAAGACATCCCTTTTAAGCATAATTGGCGCCATAGACAGACCAAGCCGTGGGAGGGTTTATATCGATGGAAAGGACATCACAGACCTTTCTGAAAACAGCCTTACCTTAATACGAAGAAGAATGGGTTTTGTCTTCCAGCAATTCAATCTTATTGCAAGGTTGAGTGCCTGGCAGAATGTTGCAGCGCCTCTTATTCCCCTTGGCATCAGTGAGAGTGAGAGGAGGAAGAGGTCTATTGAATTGCTCGAAGTGGTTGGTCTTTCCCACAGGATTGAACACGGAGCCGAAGAGATGAGTGGCGGAGAACAGCAGAGGGTTGCAATCGCAAGGGCTCTTATTAATGATCCTGAAATCCTCTTTCTGGATGAGCCTACATCCAACATAGATTCTGAGACAGCAGAACTGATTATCCAGATTCTAAGGGAACTGAAGTTAAAGGGAAAGACAATCATCTTGTCCACCCATGATGAAAATATTGCGGATTATGCTGACACTTTTTATACCTTGAAGAGAGGGCTATTGATGCAATGATACTGAATTCCTTCACTATCCTCATGCTCTTTATATCTTTTATAACCGGTTTGCTCTCCTTTATCCTTCTTTTTTCGTCTCTTTCTCTTTACAGAAAGACCTTGACTGTATTTAATGTAGAGGGAAGAGTCCTTGTTGAGGAGAGATCACACCTTCTTCTGGTTATTGCCATAACGGTCTTTATTATAAAGCTCCTGATCTGGCCCTTTCTCTATGTTACCCTTCAGAGTTATATCCCTTATGTCCAGGGTGCTATGTGTATATTCGGAGTGACTCAGGTTCAATCGGGATTTTCTGTGTTAATACAGATAATCAAGCCCTTTGTGTTTTTCTCCCTAGGAGCCTGGCTGATCGTCAACAAGATAGATGAAAGGACAGAAAGGGCCTTGCTTCAGAGAAAAGGATTTCTTCTTCTCTCAGGTGCGAGTCTTCTATCCCTTCTTGACAGTCTCATTGACATTCTTTACTTCTCAGGCTTTGATATAAAGACCTCTGTTGCCTGTTGCACTACTGTATTCGATCTCCCGGAAAAGAGGTTCACAGCCACGCTCTCTTCTGTCTTTATCGGTAAGGAATATCAAGGGTTCATCATGCCACTCTATTATCTATCAAATCTCTTTTTTCTTTCCCTGATGATATCTATCCTTGTTTATTATCGATACAAAGGCAGTTATCCTCTTGTTTTAGTCACAGGTGCCGGTCTTATGGGACTGATTAATGGAGCAGTGACACTCATTGCTACCTTTGAGGTTATAGCCCCAAGAGTAACGGGGTTACCCGATCATCACTGTCTTTACTGTCTCTGGCAGTATGCCCCAGTCAGTATTCCCTTTACGGCCTTTTTTATCATCGGAACCCTGTCACCACTCTGGGCAGTGGTTATTCAATTCTTCAGACACGATAAGCTCCATTCTGTAATCATAAATGACTATATGAAAAGGCTTTATCTTCTCGGAATTGGTCTTAATGTATCAATCACTTTTACCGTTGCAATAGAGCACGTTGTGTAAATTTTTTGTAAAGATTTGTAAATTTTGTAAATTCCTATTGCCCTGTGACTAAAGTTACTGACCTGCATAATCTTATCAAATTAAAATGGGGTTAAAGGAGGAGGGATGGACGAGGCGATTAAAAAGATTATCCTTTGTTATGACAACAGTGACCCATCAGTAATTGCAACAGAAATTTCTATTAGTATTGCCAGGGCCTTTGGTTCAGAGGTTGTAGGAATTCATGGCTATAATGCCTCAATGCATGAAGGTGCCTTCAGGATAATGGAGCCAACCCTTCCTGAAAAGTATCAGAAGGAGGAGATACTTGAGAGGCAGAGGGATGTGCATAACAAACTCATAAATATCGGCATGGAGAAGATATCACTTTCCTATTTGAGGCCTCTAAGGGAGAGGTTTGCCGTCACATCGGTTGATTTCAGAGAGAATGTGAGGGAAGGAAAGAACTTCAGGGCAATAAAGGAGATTATAGAGGAAGAGCAAGGTGACCTCGTTATAATGGGTTCCCATGGTTTTAACAGTAATGGTAATGGCTTTATCGGCAGTGTCTGTCTCAGGGTCTTGAGGCTTGTTGATACAAACTTTCTTATCGTTAAAGAGAGGATAAGCTTTGACAATCCTCGCTATGTTGTCTGTCTCGATGGTAGTTCCTCTGCCATAGCTTCACTTAGGGCAGCCCGTTTCTTTGCAGAGAGATTCAATGCAGAACTCCATCTCATCTATGTCTTTGATTCAGCCCTTCATAAAGACCTCTTTGGAAGGCTCAAGGAATCTGTAATCAACAGGGAGGGGTTCTCCTTTAACTCTAAAGAACAGGAAAAAATCCATGATGCGTTTATTGATAAGGGACTTGCTCGGGTTGGTAGTTTAATACTCGAAAAGGCTGAAAGAGAGGTCTTTTCGGAGCAAGGCAGTAGAGCAGTAGAGCAACAGATAAAGACACAAGGCTTTGGGTTA
The DNA here is from genome assembly GCA_046290845.1 of Thermodesulfovibrionales bacterium. Lineage (GTDB taxonomy): Bacteria > Nitrospirota > Thermodesulfovibrionia > Thermodesulfovibrionales > UBA9159 > JBBIPQ01. The sequence goes on along the minus strand of JBKBUA010000005.1, from coordinate 15,919 downwards.
GTTGGAGATGGTTATCCCATAGTAAAAAAAGTCCTGGAAGGTCACATATACAAGAGGATCTGTGATTATGCCTCTGAGGTTGAGGCTGACCTGATATTCCTCGGCAGGACAGGGAGGCATTATGTTGAAGGGATTGACATTGGCTCTGTTACAGAAAATGTCTTGAGGTTTGCTCCCTGTAGCGTCTTTATAGCTCGGTCAGAAAGGTTCCAAGGGTGGCAGTTATGAGTGATTACAAGCCCTACATAGTCTCATGGAATGTGACAAAGAGATGCAATCTCCTATGTCCTCACTGTTATATCGATTCCACTGCGAGGCTTGAGCAGAATAATTCAGAACTTACAACGGAAGAGGCAAGGCACGTCATTGATGAACTTTCCTATATCAATGATAGATTGATGCTCGTTCTGAGTGGTGGTGAGCCGCTGCTTAGAAGGGATATCTATGAGATTATAGAATATGCTTCATCTGGAGGGTTTATCCCTGTCCTCGGAACGAATGGGATACTCCTTACAAAGGAAGTTGTGAGTCTCCTTAAGGAGGCTGGTCTCAGGGGAGTTGGGGTCAGCATAGATTCTGTTAATCCAGAGGAGCATGATAGATTCAGGGGTTTTGATGGTGCCTGGGAACTATCTGTGAGTGGCCTGAGATATGCAAGAGAGGCGGAGATAGAGACGCAACTCGATGTGACACTGACAGATAGAAACTATCAGGAGATAGACCGCTTTATTGAATTCGGAGTTGGTCTTGGTGTGAAGGCTATTAATTTCTTTTTCCTCATATGCACAGGAAGGGCAATGAAGACAGACATATCAACAGATAATTATGAGTCAGCCCTTCGCCATGTAGCAAGCAGGACATTCAAGGAAAAAAGGCTTATGGTGAGGGCAAGGTGCGCCCCTCATATTTATAGAGTTCTTTATGAGGATGGATATTCAATCCCTGCCGGCACGAGGGGATGCCTTGCTGGAAGGTCTTACATGAGGATAGACCCCGAGGGTTATGTGACTCCATGCCCCTATATGCCTGTTATTGCAGGAAATATTAGAGAATCCTCTCTCTCGGATATATGGGAAGGGGCTTCTTATCTCAGGTTGTTGAGAGAAGGGAATTACAAGGGGAGGTGCGGTATCTGTGAGTATACAGAGATATGTGGTGGCTGCAGGGCAAGGGCCTTAGTTAACAGTGGTGACATGATGGATGAGGACAGTCTCTGCGGCTATGTCCCTGAAGGAAAAGGAAAGGTTACTGTCGAGATGAAGGAGACTTCTGATCTCAAGTGGGATGAAAGGGCAAAGGAAAGAATCAAGAATGTCCCTACCTTTATGCGGAATATGATTGTAAGGATGATTGAATCAAAGGCCAGAAAAAAAGGGATAGATACTATTACCTCTGGGTTCATAGACGAACTCAAAAAGGTGGGATATTCTCATGGCTATAAAAAAATCATGGAGATAGGAGGAGATGATGGGAGGACTGATTAAGAAGCAGCTTTCACTTTTTACAGGCATAATCATTGCCGTTATTGGAATTTATCTCGGTGCGAAAGCAGGCTTTGATTATGGAGAATTCCCTCTGATAGGGGCAAGGAATGTTGTCTGGATTCTTGCACAGACCATGCTTTTATTTGCTGCCTTCATCCTTGCTGTGCCTGTCTTTGTCCTGATAATTGAGATTGCGGGCCATATCAAAAAGGATGAGAGGCTTGACAGGCTTGCAAAGGACTTTGCAAGGCTTCTTCCCCTTTCATATTCAATAACAGCAATACTGGGGGGATTGTTTACTCTTACAAGTTATGCCCTGTTCCCGAAGTTCATGAATTACATGACCAATAACTTCAAGACCACCTATATCTGGTTTGCTCTACTGATCATTGCAGAGACGACGGCTGTTTACTTCTATTGGACAACCTGGGATAAGCTCAAGGGAGAAAAGAAGTCACAGCATATAGCTCTCGGACTGGTTCTCAATATACTCGGAACCCTCGTAATGATGGTTGGCAATGTATGGGGCTCATTCCATCTGAGCCCTCAAGGTGTTGATGCAGCAGGCAAGATCATAAGCCTTAAGGATGCCATCTTCAATCTTACCTTTATACCAATAAATATCCACAGGTTCATAGCAAATGTTACATTCGGTGGTTTTATCTGTGCTGCCTATGCTGCCTATAAGTTCCTTTCAGCAGAGACCCCTGAGGAAAAGGCACACTATGACTGGATGGGTTATACAGGCACATTCATTGGTGTTGTCACCATGATACTCCTTCCCTTTGCAGGCTATTACTTTGGCATGGAGATATACAGGTTCAATGCCCAGATGGGAATAACCTTCATGGGTGGAGCTCTTTCAAAGATATGGCTTCTTCAGGCAATAGTGATAGCAGTTATATGGCTCAGTGTATGTTATTACCTCTGGATAGGATTAAGGAGGATACCAGGGGGAGAGGCTTACAAGAAATATGTCCCCTATCTCAGTTGGGGCTTGATCATAACCTTTGCTGTATGGGCAGTTCCGAGGGCATGGGTTGCATCACTTGAGGACATTGCTGGAGGCACACACTGGATCTATGGGACCTTAGGAATAATGGCACCAAAGATTGCAGCAGTGAATATAGCGATCCTTGCTGTTATCCTGACCTTTATCCTTAACAGGAGGGCGGGAAAGATTATTCCTGAAGGAAGGAAGGGTTTCATATACCTTGAATGGCTTGTCATACTCCTTATCATAGCTGTTAATTTGATAGTCCTTTATTACAGTTATAGGGTTCCATCTGCAACGAGGATTAAGCTATCTATTTACACATTCCTGTTTATGGTTCCCGCCATAGGATTCCTGTACCTCTTCGATGGTCTTCTTCTTAAAGGTGCGCAGAAGATGGGTGAGATAAGATGGGGAGATATGCCGCCGAGGTCACAGTATGCATTGATTATTGCTGCTGTCTCAAATGTGTGGGCAATGGCACTCCTCGGATATGGTCGTGCTGCAGCAAGGCTTAACTGGCATATATACGGAGTTCTTGAGGATACATCAAAGTATGCAGGTCTTCCACCAATGGGGCAGGCAACACTCGTTATATCAGGGATAACACTTCTTTTCCTTATCCTTATAGGTTTTGTTTTCAGGTTTACAGGCGCAAAGGGAGGTGAAGAATGAAAGGAGGAACAAAACTTATAATAGTGGCTATTGTCATCACAGGCTTTTATGCCTGGTTTGGTAACTCTATCCCGCAGTCAGCATGGGAAGCCCCAAAGAAGAAGATCCTTACACCTGACATGACCCCACGCCAACTCGCTGAGGAAGGTAAGGGGATATTCAAGAAGGCAGGCTGCGGGGTGTGTCACAGTGTAACAGGTGAAAAACTCCGCGGTCCTGACCTTTCAAGGATTGGTGCTGAGAGGGATGCAGAGACTATGGCAGCTTTTCTTTATAACGGGACTGCTGTGATGCCGCCTGCGAATAAACCACCGGCGAATCTGAATGATGCTGAGATAACAGCAGTAATTGCTTATCTCCAGAGTCTTGGGGGAAGACCAAAGGTGAGGATAGGTGATATTAAGGCGCCATAAAAGACCGAGAATCGTAATCCGTAAAAAGTAGCATAGAAGGGAGGAATAAGATGAGTAATGGTAAAAAGATACCGTCAGGGATTGTGGCACTGGCAGTAATTATAGGTGCCTATATCCTTATGAGATTTGTTATTCAACCGCCTCTGCCAGCAAATCTTACGAACTTCTTTATGATGTTTGTGATTGCCGGTGTTATTATCTATATAACACTTGAGGATGAGAGGATAGAGGAATTCCTTGATTTTATCTCTTTGAGGTCTAAATTACCAGCGATATGGGATATATTCAGAAAGGCAGTCCTGGTGATTATCCCCATCTTTGTTGCCTACAATGTCTATTCAAAAGAAAGGGTTACTTATTCACCCCCTGCTGAATTATTCCAGCCCCATGTGACTCCTCCTGAGTGGGTAGTGACACTAAAGGTTCCTGAATGGGCAGCGAATCCTGATAAATGGGACCCTAAGCTTATTGAAGAAGGAAAACAGATATACAATGACAATTGTGCTGTCTGTCATGGCGAGAATGCCGATGGAAAAGGTCCTCTTGCGAGTGCGATAAGATACCCAGCATCACCAACGAATTTCAAGGAACCTGGTACCCTTGCCCAGCTACCTTTGGGTTATGTCTACTGGAGGGTGAGGGATGGAGGTATTCATGATAAACAGTTCCGTTCAGCAATGCCAGGATGGGGTGATGAGCTCGAGGAGGATGAGATATGGAAGGTAATAATGTATGCCTATCACAGGGCAGGTGTGAAACCGAGGACATGGGAATGAGTAAAGAAATCAGGATTCAAAATTCAAGATTCAAGATTCAAAATGCTGAAGTGGCTTTTAGCAGAAGCACAGTATATGAGCTATTATCCCATTGCTATGGAGAACCAGGGACTGAGTTCCTTGACTTCATAAAAAATGGGGAATTCTTTGAGCATATGACAAAGTCACTTAGATTTCATCCTGAATTAAAGGATGGTATTCTACAGTCCCTTTATACCCTGATAGACGAAACCATGAGGATGGAGATAAATGACCTCTTAGAAGAATATTGTTTTATAGTTTCTCCTGAGAAGAATCTTCTTTATGAGGGGAACTACCTTCATCCCTTTAATTCCTATGAAGAGATGGCAGATATAGCTGGTTTTTACAGGGCCTTTGGTTTTGATTTTGATGGCGAAAGGCCTGATCATCTATCTCTCGAGCTTGAATTTATGCGTATCCTCTCATTGAAAGAGGCCATGGCATTACAGGAAGGGGATCAGGAAAAACTTGATGTTACCACTAATGCAGAAAGGAAGTTTCTTTCATCTCATATCGGGCGATGGACAGAGGCTCTACTACAGATGACAAAGGATATACCATTTTATAGCACCCTTAGCAGATTGTTGAAGGAATGGATAGAGATGGAATGTGATCTTTACTCAGTCAAGATTGATAGGATCTTTTACTTTAACAGGCCGAATGAAAACGATAAAGAATTGTGTTTAAAGGAGGGAAGTGATGAAAGGTTTTAGCAGAAGAGAGTTTCTTAAGGTGGCACTGGCAGGTGTTGCTGGGCTTGCTGCAAGTTCACCAAGGCTTGCCTTTCTTCAACCTGTCAGCATTGATAATCCCCTCGGAGAATACCCAAACAGGGACTGGGAGAAACTCTACAGGGACAAATTCAGGTATGACAACATCTTTACCTTTACCTGCGCGCCAAATGATACCCATAACTGCCTTTTAAGGGCCTATGTGAGAAATGGTGTGATTGTCAGGGTAGGGCCTACCTACGCCTTTGGTGAGGCAGTGGATGCCTATGGTAATAAGGCTACTCACAGATGGGAACCGAGATGCTGTCAGAAGGCACTGGTCCTTCCGAGGAGATTTTATGGTGACAGGCGTGTGAAGGCAACCATGGTGAGGAAGGGATGGTATGACTGGATCAAGGCAGGATTCCCCCGTGACCCAGAGACAGGAAGGGCACCTGATAAATACTTTCAGAGGGGAAAGGATAAGTGGTTAAAGGTCTCCCATGAAGAGGCCTATGAACTCGTTGCAAAGGCGATAAAGAATATTGCAGAGACCTATACTGGTGAAAAAGGAGCAGAGTATTTAAGTAAACAGGGTTATGACCCTGCATCGATTGAGGCGATGCAAAAGGCAGGTACACAGGTTCTGAAATTCAGAGGAGGTATGCCTTTATTGGGTGCAACAAGGCTTATGGGATTTGTAAGGATGGCCAATATGATGGCACTTCTTGATAATCACATAAGGAATACGGGTCCTGATAAGGCAATCGGTTCAAGACACCTTGATAATTACTCCTGGCATACAGACCTTCCACCAGGGCATCCAATGGTCACAGGTCAGCAGACCGTAGACTGCGACCTCTCAATGGCTGAGAAATCAAAGCTCATAACCCTCTGGGGTATGAACTGGATCTCTACAAAGATGCCTGATGGTCACTGGCTCACTGAGGCAAGGCAGAGAGGGTCAAAGGTAATTAATATAACGATTGAATATCAGTCAACAGCGAACAAATCAGATGAGGTTATTATCATCAGACCTGGAACAGATCATGCCTTAATGCTCGGAATTGCCCATATCCTTATGAAGGAAAAACTTTATGATGAGGATTTTGTTAAGTCCTTCACAGACCTTCCGCTCCTTGTCAGGACAGACACGATGCAACTTCTCAGGGCCTCTGACATTATTAAGGATTACAAACCCTCTCATCTTAAGAATTACATATCCGTTATCGAAAAGGGTAAGACCGCACCACCACCGTTCAAGCACGAAAAGCAGTATTTACCCGAAAATATGAGGCTTGAATGGGGAGACTTTGTTGTTTGGGATAGCAAGGCTCAAAAGACCGTGGCTGTTAATCGTGATCAGGTGGGAAAATACTTCAAGTCTCTGAATGTTGAGCCAGCATTCACGGGGAAGTTTAATGTAAAGACGGTGGATGGAAAGGACATCGAGGTCAGGCCTGTTTATGACATCCTCTGGGAGTATATATCTCAATTCACTCCTGAGATAGTCTCTGAGATAACATGGGCACCTCAGGAGGCTGTAAGGAACCTTGCCCATGAGATAGCAAAGAATAAGAAGGCCACATTCTTTGCAGTTGGAATGGGCCCGAATCAGTTCTTCAATGCAAGCCTAAAGGACAGAGGCATATTCCTTATTGCAGCATTAACAAACAATATCGGTCATATCGGTGGCTCTCCCGGAAGTTATGCTGGAAATTACAGGGTCGCCCTTTATAATGGTCTCCCACAGTATATAATTGAAAATCCCTTTGATATTGAGCTTGACCCATCAAAACTTGCAAGGGTTAAGCCCTATCTGAAGTTTGAGTCTGCCCATTACTTTGCCCATGACAGTAAGCCCCTTAGAATAGGCAATAGACTATTCACAGGTAAGACCCATATACCAACACCATCAAAGCTTGTCTGGTTTGCAAACAGTAATTCTCTTATCGGTAATTGTAAGGGAAGCTATGAGGTTGTTGTTAATGCCCTTCCAAAGGTAGAGGCGGTTATTATGGCAGAGTGGTGGTGGACCATGTCCTGTGAGTATTCTGATGTTGTCTTTGCAGTGGACTCCTGGGCTGAGTTCAAGCATCCTGACCTCTGCGGATCTGTGACAAACCCCTTTAATCAGGTCTATCCGAGGACACCGATAAAGAGGATCTTTGACACAGTTGGAGATATTGATACGCTGGCAGGTGTGGCGAGGAAACTTACAAAACTCACAGGTGACAGGAGATTTGAGGATTACTGGAGATTTGTCTACGAGAATAAAGTAGATGTTTATCTTGAGAGGATTACAAAGACAAGCACATCCTTGAAGGGTTATTCCTTCAAGGAGATTCACGAAAAGGCACTTAAGGGAATTCCATCTCTTAAAAATCTCAGAACCTATCCAAAGGTTACTGGATGGGAGCAGACTAATGAGGACAAGCCCTGGTACACAAAATCAGGAAGGCTTGAGTTTTACAGGGAAGAACCAGAATTCATAGAACATGGAGAAAACCTTCCAGTTTATCGTGAGCCTATTGATGCAACATTCTATGAGCCGAATGTGATTGTTTCAAGACCCATATCCCTTTTAAAACCGATCCAGCCCGAGGACTTTGGTTTAAGGAAAGAAGAATTGAGTACAGAGGTGAGGCAGGTAAGGAATATCGTTAAGCACTGGGATGAACTGAAAAAGACGAGACATCCCCTCATGAAAGAAAAGGGCTATAAATTCTTATTCATCACTCCAAAGTATCGTCATGGTGCCCACTCAACACCGATTGACCTTGATGTGATAACAGTCTGGTACGGACCATTTGGAGACATTTACAGAAAGGATAAGAGAAAGCCCTGGGTTGGTGAGGCCTATGTAAATATGAACCCTCACGATGCAAAGGAACTGGGCATTAATGATGGTGATTATGTCTGGATAGATGCAGACCCCGAGGACAGACCGTTCCATGGATGGCAGAAGAAACCTGCTGATTATAAGGTGGCGAGGATGATGTGTAGAGTCAGATACTACAGTGCAATACCGAGGGGTGTTTTGATAATGTGGCATAACATGTATCAGGCAACCCATGGCTCTGTTAAGGGTCACGAGACAAACCCTGATGGTCTCGCAAGAAACCCTGAGACTAATTACCAGTCCATATTCAGATATGGAGGTCATCAATCCTGCACGAGGACATGGCTCGGTCCAACATTGATGACAGACTCCCTCGTAAGAAAAGAGGTCTTCGGGCAGCAAATAGGTAAGGGTTTTCTTCCTGATGTTCACTGTCCTGTTGGTGCACCGAGAGAGGCCTTTGTAAAGGTGACAAAGGCAGAGGACGGCGCAATTGGTGGTAAAGGTCTATGGAGACCTGCAGCCTTAGGCTATAGGGCAGGATATGAGAATGAGGCAATGAAGCGATATTTGAATGGAGGATATATTAGTTAAGGAGGATTTATGGCAAAGATTAAGGTAAAGAACTGGCAGCTTGGAAGGGATATGTATTATCCCTATGAGGAGGTCAGGCCTGAAAGGCAGTTTAGTGCTATCTTTGATATTAACAAATGCATTGCCTGTCAGACCTGCACAATGGCATGTAAACAGACATGGACAACAGGTAAGGGGCAGGAGTTCATGTTCTGGAATAATGTGGAGTCAAAGCCTTATGGATTTTATCCCCTCGCCTGGGATGTGAAACTCCTCGAACTCTTAGGACCTCAGAGATGGGAAGGAAGAAAATACACAGGCAAGACCATATTTGAGACAGCACCGAGAGGTACCGTGACTCAGGGTTTTCTACCAGAGGAGGATGACTATTCCTACCCAAATGTTGGTGAGGATGAACCCTATGGAGAGGTGAAGAATGGTGATTATATTACCCTTCCCCACAGGGTGTGGCACTTCTACTTACCAAGGATATGCAATCACTGTACTTATCCTGCCTGTCTTGCTGCCTGTCCGAGAAAGGCGATATATAAGAGACCTGAAGATGGTATAGTGCTTGTTGACCAGTCAAGGTGCCGTGGATACAGGGAATGTGTAAGGGCCTGTCCTTATAAAAAGGTCTTCTTTAATAGAAACACAAAGATCGCTGAAAAATGCATTGGTTGTTATCCTCTAATTGAGCAGGGTGAACAGACGCAGTGCATAAGGACATGCATTGGCAGGATAAGACTCAACGGCTGGATACATACACCTGATAAGGCAGACCCTTCAAACCCCGTAGATTATCTGGTCCATATAAAGAAGATAGCTTTACCCCTATTCCCCCAGTTCGGTCTCGAGCCAAATGTCTATTATATACCACCTATACATGTTCCTGTTCCATATCTCAAACAGATGTTTGGCCCTGGTGTCGAGGACGCTATCAGGACATACAGAAATGCCCATAATGATGAGGCACTTCTTGGAGCCTTGACAATCTTCGGCTCCACCGAGTTCTGGGTAACGAAATTTCATGTCTCAAAGGGGATAGTTACAGGTTATGACATGAAGGGTAAGGAGATAATTAAGGTGCCGATAAAGGAACCAGTTTTCATAAGACCTTATTATGACGAAAGGCTCGAGGTCTATCGTCATAACATAACATAGGAGGCGGTATGAGAAGGATTCAAGATTCAGGATTCAAGATTCAAGTTAATAAATTATGTGCTCTGTTCTCTCTGCTCTGTGTTCTGCTTCTTACTGATTATGTTTATTCTCAGGGACTTATCATCATGGCAAAAAAAGTAAGCGGTGACTTGCCATCAGACCCAAAGGATGGGGCATGGGGAAGGGCTACAGCCATTAATGTCCCTCTCGTGCCACAGGTGATGGCAAAGCCGAGGATATATGAGTCAAAGATAAAGGAATTGAAGGTCAGGGCAATGCACAACACAAAGGACATAGCCTTTCTTATTGAATGGGAAGACCCTTCAGAGGATTCAACTGTTGACATTGATAAATTTTCTGATGCCGTTGCCCTCGAATTCCCCTCGCAGACTGCAAAGGAAAAGCCTCATTTTGCCATGGGTGATAAGGAAAATACCGTTAATATATGGTTCTGGAAGGCAACATGGCAGAAGCCTGAGGAGCAAAGAAAACTCTATGCCATGGTGGATGATTTTGCGGGTGGTATTGAGGTCGGTAATCCTGTCTCAAGACCGAGGACAAATCCCGTAGAGAACATAATTGCCCAGGGATTTGGTAGCGCCACCGATATGGAGAAGGCTGATAATCAGAATGTTACGGGAAAGGGGCTCAGGGATGGTAATAAATGGATAGTCTCCTTCAAAAGACCCCTATCATCTTCTGAGAGATTTGAGGCACTTTTCAAGGAAGGCGGGGTAACGCCTGTTGCCTTTGCTGTATGGGATGGCTCTAATGGCGATAGAGGAGGCAGAAAGGTGGTATCAACCTGGTATTATGTAGGGCTTGAGACAGAGGAGAAAAAGACTACCTATATTTATCCTGTAATAGCCTTTGTAGTGACTGCCGCCATCTTGGCAGGGATAATCTTCCTGATCAGGAAAAAGAGGGGATGAGATGAAAAAAGAAGATCTAACTCGGGTTGGTCCTATTTCTAAGGGCATACCGTCTTATTTCCTCCAGTGGCTTGCGACATCGAGGGTTAGATTCCTCGAGGGGATGAAGGCTGGCAGCCCCATGCGTTATTTTTCTGCCCATCTACCTGTGATGGCAACATGGAGGGATGGTGAGGAGTTCCCTGTGAATCTGACTGTTAAAGGGATAGGTCTGATTCCAAAAAAAGAAATCCTCATGGATTACATAGATCTCTTTGAGGCAACCATTGCTGATGCGAGGACGATGCCCTGGATTGAAAGCCTTCCAAAAAGGACAGGGGTAATGGAAAGGCTTTACTCTGATATTGAAAATTTTGATCCTGAACTTCTCGGAGGTCTCGAGATATTTGAAGGGACGGCTTTTAAGAATATGAGAGATAATTCCATGGCAAGCCTTTTGTACATGGGTGTATCTGTTGAGCCCGAGGAAATGCAAACGGTTAATCACCATAGTCCTGTTGCTGTTCAGTATATCAGTTTTCAGGTGAATGGAAGGGTCGAGATACTCAAAAAGGATAATATTTATTATAGATACCTCCTTGCAGCAAGAAGACTCTTTGAATTCGACAGATTTCATATCTATCAACCTGACTACCCTTTTGGTTACCTTATAAGGGTGGTTGAAGTGAAGGATAAATCACCATGGCCACGGGGACAGAAGAGAAAATAGGCGGTCTCGTCGAAAATGATCACTTCCTGTATTTCTCTATGAGATAGCCAACGAGTTGTTCGACCCTTTTTGCAAGTTGGTCAGGGTCAGGGTCATTGCCCTTATTCACATAGCTCGCAGGACTCAGGAGTTCCATCTGTGCCTTCAGTGATTCATCAGCCTTTGTGGCTGAAAAAAATACAATTGGTGCAGCAGGTATCTTGTTCTGTGTCTCGATCGCCCTTATGGTTCGGGCTGCTGTTATACCGTCCATGACAGGCATATTCAGGTCTATGATAAGTATGTTTACAGGAGTTTTGTCAGTAATAAGCCTCGAGAAGGCTGTTATCAGCTCAAGGCCATTTTCAAAGGCCATAACATTCGTATAGACCTTGCTCGCCTTAAGGGCATCAGTAATTATATTCCTCACATACCTTGAGTCCTCTGCAACGAGGACATAACCATCAGAGGCTTCGGAGGGCTCCCACAGTTTCTGGACATCGAGGGTGAAGCCGCAGTACACACAGGTGAGTTCCCTCCTCTCAAACCTCTCTACATAATTGTAGGGAACATTCTCTCCACAGCATAGACAGTATTTCGTGTCTTCCATATAACCCCTTGAAAATTATAAAATGATTAGCCAAACATTTCAACTGCCGAATTGCCTCAAAAATAATATCTTTATTCCTTCCGTATTGAAGTGAAAGGCTTTTTTAGAGCATAATATCTGAGAAATTATCCGTGAGGTGAGAAGGTGAAGAAAGAATCTCTATCAGTTGGGATTATAGGATTTGGAACGGTAGGGACAGGCACTGTAAAGATATTGCTCAATAACAGGGACATCATTTATGAAAAGACAGGTCTCGATGTAAGGCTAAAAAGGATAGCAGACCTCGACATCGAGAGGGATAGGGGTATTAAGGTTCCAGATGGTGTCCTCACAACAGAGGCTGATGATATCATTAATGATGAAGAGATCGATATAGTTATTGAGCTCATAGGTGGTATTCATCCTGCTAAGGAGTTTATTCTCAGAGCGATAAGAAACAAAAAGCATGTTGTTACGGCAAACAAGGCCCTTCTCGCTACAGAGGGTAATGAGATATTCGCAGAGGCTGAGAAGAACGGAGTTTCACTAGGTTTTGAGGCCTCTGTTGCTGGTGGCATCCCTATCATTAAGGTCATGCGTGAAGGACTTGTTGCAAACAGGATAATAAATATCTATGGGATTATTAATGGCACATCCAATTATATACTTACAAAGATGACAGAGGAGGGTAAGGATTTCTCCGTTGCCCTTAAGGAGGCACAGGAACTCGGTTATGCTGAGGCAGATCCAACCTTTGATATTGAAGGGATAGATTCGGCCCATAAACTGACTATTCTTTCATCCCTTGCATATGGTATACCCCTTTCATACAATGATGTTTATAAGGAAGGTATAACGAGGATAACCCCTGAGGATATAGATTTTGCAAAGGAGTTGGGCTATAAGATTAAGCTTTTAGCCATAACAAAGGCAGTTGATGATGAGGTAGAGATGAGGGTTCACCCAACGATGATACCCCATAATTATATGATCTCAAAGGTTGATGGCGTATATAATGCTATTTATGTTGAGGGAGATGCTGTTGGCTCAACCTTATATTATGGTAGAGGAGCCGGTGATATGCCTACAGGAAGTGCGGTTGTGGCTGATGTAGTGGACATAGGTAAGGAAATAAACAAGATGGAGACAGGTTCGGTTCGACAGGCTCACGATGAGGAACGGTATCATTTCCTGAGACCCTCTGCACTCAGGATAAGAAAGATCGAGGACATAGAGAGTATGTATTATTTCAGGTTCTCCGCCATAGACAAGCCAGGGGTATTATCAAGGATTTCAGGCATCCTCGGTGACAATAACATAAGCATCGCCTCGGTGATTCAGAAGGGAAGAAGGATAGGAGGAGCCGTCCCGCTTGTGGTACTTACTCACCTTGCGGTGGAAAGGGATGTTTTGAAGGCAATTAAGGAGATTGATAAGCTACCTGTTGTTACAGAACCCACTCATTTTATAAGGGTTGAGGGAGGGGAATGAAATTCTCAATCTGCATTTACGAGGATAACAAAGCCTGCGAGCATGATGATGGTTCCGAGCAGCCTCTGCCCGAATTTTTCCTCCTTGAAAAAGACATATCCATAGATCACCCCTATTACGAGGCTAAGTCTCTTTACTGATATCATGTAGGCAACCTTTGTGAGATCAAGGGCGAGCATATGAAATATGACCATTAACCCATAGAAGAGACCTGGCGGTAATAGCTTCCAGTAAACCCCTCTTGAGACAAAATCACCGAGGCTTCTTTTTCCCATCCCTAGGCTCAGGGGTGCTGAAAGGACTGTGAGGACGAAGAAATAGCTAATACCAAAAAATAGAGGTGAGGAATGCTCGAGAGCGACCTTTCCGAGTGATGAGGTGAAGCTATAGATAAAGGCTACGATAATCATTAATAAAGAACCCTTTTCTTTCAGGATCGCCCTTATCGGTCCTGAGAGACCTGATAGAGATCTATCTGCATTGAGGGTATAACCACCTGCCACGATCAGGACAATGCCAGCGAAACCCTCGAAGGAGACCCTTTCCCCAACTATAATATAAGAGACAAAGGTCAGGAAAAGGGGGGTGAGGCTCAGGAATGGAAGGGTTAGATTGAGGGGTGATAGTTTAATAGCCTTCACATAGAGAAAGACAGTTATGATCTCGAGGGGAATGGCCGAGAAGAAGGCGAAGTAAAAGCTTTTATCCAGAGCAGGTACGGGTATCAGGAAGAAAAGGGGTATTAAAACAGGCAGTGTGAAAAAAAGCCTGAACCATGCAACGAGATACTCATTCTCTTTCTTTACAGCCCTCTTTGTGAGGGCATCACTTGTTGCGAGAAAGAATGCTGATAAAAGGGCATAAAAGATCCAGACATTTTTCACCTCTTATAATCAGTGCCTCTCCTTTATCTCCTTACCGATGGAAAAGGCATTACTAATAAATCTGCTAATGCCATAGTATGCCCTGATGTCGGGGATAAAAGAAAAGGGCTTGAGTTTCTCTATAACAGGGAGCCTTTTCTCATTGGTTTTGTCCTCATCGATCTTAACATCCATGATCTCGCCAATGAACTGGGTATGTAAACCTATCTCAACAACATGAGTAACCCTGCATTCAAGTATCAGTGGGAATTCCTTCACATAAGGGGCATCCACATGCTCTGCCCTTTCAGGTGTTAGACCTGCCTTTGAGAATTTATCCTCTGTCTTTCCCGAGACCATGCCGAGGTAGTCGGCCTCCTTAATATAATCCTCTGAAGGGATACTTATCGTAAAGGCCTTTCTGTCTAACAGATTAGAATAGGTATAGGTTGGTTTTCTCACCGAGATCGCCACAGAAGGGGGTTGGGAGCAGCATAGACCTCCCCAGGCAACGATCATCACATTTGGTCTTCCCTCGCTGTCATAGGTGCCAACGGCAAGTACAGGCGTGGGAAATAAAAGCGGTCTTGGACCCATTGATATCTTCATAGGAATCCTCCTTTGTCGGTTCGGCTGTTCGACAAGCTCACAACTCACGATGCAATTGATATGTAATTATACTAAATTTTATATGATTTTATGTGGTTCTTCTACAGTTCCGATTAGATCATATTAAATGTCCATGAAAATTAATCGGCTTACCGCTTACTTTTCAGACTCCCTGAATCTCGGATTTCATATAAGTGGCTTCTGGCCTGCCTTTAAAGGTGCCCTTGCTCGTGAGCATTGTCAGTACAGTCCTCAACTGCCTTGCCTGATTGAGCATGTCTTCCCGTGAAAAGCGATAGGCAGCATATGGAGCCTGATTTTCAGCTCACTCAAAAATCACATACTGTTTTGCCTTTTCGAGTCTCCAGCCTTTACTGCCTAAGTCTTCAAGGCGGGTGATTCTTTTTTCGCGCCTTATTTTCAGAATCATTCCTACTGTCTTTGGCCCAAATCCCGGCACCCTTAAACAATCCTCTCTATCAGATGTATTGATTCTGACAGGATAAAATTCGGGATGGCTTTCTGCCCATATCTCTTTTGGGTCAACCCTCTTGAACTCTTGACATTCTATGAGTTTTTATGGTAATTAATACAAGGCTGCACCTCCTGAAAGGTTTTATGCCATCCCAAGGGGATGAGCATCTTTATCCCGCCCTATGCGGGACTGGTCCTATGAGACCCATTATAACCCCACGAGGTTGCAGCCTTTTTCATAATATCAGGGTTGCATTATCAGTTTTGTTATATTTCAAGACCTGACCTATGAATTTTCGACCCCTGTGAATTTTCCCAATCCTTATTGGTGCAATATTCCTATCCCTTTCATTCACGAGCGGCATAAATATTGAAGCAAATAGATGGAAGACCCTCTATAAACAGGGCATAATTGACCGCAGGGAATACAGAGAGCGAAGGTTTCAGTTGTTTTAGAAAGGAATAAGCCATTAACCAATGACCTTCTTTATGTGGGCATCGAGTATGCTAAAAAGTTCCCTGATTAAAGGCTCTGTTAATCTTATCCTTTCAAGTCTTGCTATGTCCCACTTTCTGAGGGTTTCGTAGACCCTTATAATCTGTGGGGTCAGTCTTATAAGG